>SBBV01000274.1 GCA_005240015.1 Candidatus Odyssella thessalonicensis
CGACAGCGCGACGTTCTGCACGCCCGGCGTCAACATCGGCCTCTTCTGCTCGACGCCGATGGTGGCGGCGAGCCGCAACCTGCCGCGCAAGCGGATGATGGAGATGCTGCTGCTCGGCGACGCGATCGCGGCCGCCGAAGCGAAGGAGCTCGGCCTCGTCAATCGGGTCGTTGCGGCGGCCAAGCTCGAAGCCGAGACGCGCGCGCTGGCCGAGAAGATCGCGGGCAAGTCGCCGCTCGTCGTCAAGATCGGCAAAGAGGCGTTCTATCGCCAGCTCGAGATGCCGCTCGCCGAGGCCTACGCCTATACCAGCCGCGTCATGACCGAGAACATGCTCGCGCGCGACGCCGAGGAGGGCATCGATGCGTTCCTCGAGAAGCGCGCGCCCAAATGGGAGGGCAGATAGCCGGACGCGGGCGCTCGCGTTTGGCTTCGGAGACGATAGGGGCGGCGCCAGCGCCGCCCCTGCTCGTTTCCTCGGCTCGCCCCAGCCTCAGGCGTGCTTCAGCGCGACTTTGATGGTCACGACCACGACGATGAGAACGATCGTGGCGAGGATCGAGACGACCTGGCTCTTCATGCTGCCTCTCCAGGAGTTGGCGTCTGGCCGCGCGGGCCAAACGCGCCCGCTGCTCGCTGCCTTCTAACGGTAAATTCCCGCGGCGGCAGTGAAGTGGGCCACAGCGCGGCGCCCGCTCGTGGCGCTAAACCATGACCTCCACCGCCCCGCCGCCGGCTCATCCTATCGGTTGCGGCTCCTGACGTGGCGGCGGTAACCTAGCGCACAGGGGATTCGGTCGAGGTGCGTCGTCATGAAAGCTCTCAAGGCCATGCGCGTCCCCGCCGCACTCGCGCTGCTCGCGATCACCGCCACGACCGCGCCGGCGCACGCCCAGGGCAACCCGTTCGCCGGAGTTTGGCGCTGCTACGGCGCCACGATGGGCGCGCAGGTCGTCTACGACATCGCGCTGCAGCCCAACGGCACCTATTCGGGCACCTACGTGGCGAGCAACGGCTACCGCTCGTATTCGCAAGGACCCTATCGCCTCATCGGCAACATCCTGCGCTTCGACTTCCACGTCTGGCAGACCTATCCGCGGCAGACGACCAACCCCGGCGGCGACGGCTACTACTTCCAGTTCCAGGGCGCCAACGCGATGTACCTCTACCACTATCGCTGCCCGCAAAGCCCGCAATGCCGCCTCGACTGCCAGCGGACGGCGTAGCGCCGCGGCGCGCAGGGCGCTTCGCCGCCCCGCCTTGCTCGGGTGCATCGATACATCCCGCGTACGCGGCCTTGCGCTCGCCGCCCGCAATACGCATCTTGCGGCCATGTCCCACGAGACCTACAGCGACGAATTCCTGAAAGACACGCTCAACCGCGTGCGCACGATCGCGGTCGTGGGCGCGAGCGCCAATTGGAACCGGCCGAGCTTCTTCGTGATGAAGTATCTCCAGGCCAAGGGCTTCCGCATCATACCCATCAATCCCAGGGAAGCCGGCAGCACGATCCTCGGCGAGACGGTCTATGCGAGCCTCGCCGACGTCCCGTTCGCCGTCGACATGGTCGAGATCTTCCGCAGCTCCGAGGAGGCGGGACCCATCACCGACGAGGCGATCAAGCGCGGCGCCAAGGTGGTGTGGATGCAGATCGGCGTGCGCAACGACAAGGCCGCCAAGCGCGCCGAGGATGCGGGGCTCACCGTGGTGATGAACCGCTGCCCCAAGATCGAGTATTCTCGGCTCTACGGCGAGCTCTCCTGGGGCGGCTTCAATTCCGGCGTGATTACGAGCAAGCGCAGAAAGGCCTGAGATGGCGGACAAGCAATTCGGCTTCGAGACGCGGTCGCTGCATGCGGGCGCGGCACCCGATCCCACGACGGGTGCGCGCAGCGTGCCGATCTACCAGACCACGTCCTACGTGTTCGACGACGTCGACCACGCCGCCTCGCTCTTCAACCTGCAGCGCCCGGGCTTCCTCTATTCGCGCATCACCAACCCGACCGTCTCGGTGCTGGAGGAGCGCATCGCGTCGCTCGAGGGCGGCATCGGCGCCACCTGCACCAGCTCCGGCCACGCGGCGCAGATCGTGGCGCTGTTCCCGCTGATGTCGCCCGGCATGGAGGTGATCGCGGCCACCAAGCTCTACGGCGGCTCGATCAACCAGATGAAGCACAGCTTCAAGAAGTTCGGCTGGAGCGCGGTATTCTGCGATCCCGATGACCCGGCCGCGTTCAAGAAGGCCGTCACCGACAAGACGCGGGCGATCTTCGTCGAGAGCCTGGCCAATCCCGGCGGCATCGTCATCGACCTCGAGGCGATCGCCAAGATCGCCAAGGCGGCCGGCGTGCCGCTGATCGTCGACAACACGCTGGCGACGCCGTGGCTCTGCCGGCCCTTCGAGTGGGGTGCCGACATCGCCGTGCATTCGACGACCAAGTATCTTTCGGGCAATGGCAGCTCGATCGGCGGCGCCGTCGTCGATTCGGGCAAGTTCGACTGGTTCAAGCAGAAGACGAAGTTCCCGAGCATGACGGCGCCGGCGCCCGAATATCACGGGCTCACCTTCGCCGAGACCTTCGGCCCCCTGGGCTACACGGTCTACGGCCACGCCGTGGGCCTGCGCGATCTCGGCCCCTGCCAATCGCCGATGAACGCCTGGATCACGCTGCAGGGCATCGAGACGCTGGCGCTCCGCATGGAGCGGCACTGCCAGAATGCCCAGCGCGTGGCCGAGCATCTGGCCAAGCACAGGCAGGTGTCGTGGGTGTCCTATGCCGGGCTCAAGGACAGCCGCTACTTCAAGAACTACAAGAAATACATGCCGCGCGGCGCCGGCGCCGTGCTGACCTTCGGCGTCAAAGGAGGCTACCAAGCCGGTGTAAAGGTTGTGGAAAGTGTGGAGCTCTTCAGCCACCTCGCCAACATCGGAGACACGCGCTCGCTGATCATCCACCCGGCCTCGACCACGCATCGCCAGCTGACGCCTGAGCAGCTCTTCGCCGCCGGCGCCGGCCCGGAC
>SBBV01000316.1 GCA_005240015.1 Candidatus Odyssella thessalonicensis
AACGCGATCTCGCTGCTCGGCTGGTCCAATGGCGGCTCGACCGTGCTCTATGCGGTGGAGCCGCGCCGCCGCGCCGATGACGGCAAGCCCGATTTCGCGGCGGCGGTTGCGTTCTATCCCGGCTGTCGGATTCCGCTCGAGCGCGGGCGCTGGCGCGCGCGCCTGCCGCTGCTGATCCTCATCGGCGCGGCCGACGACTGGACGCCGGCCGAGCCCTGTCAAAAGCTGGCGGCGAGGGCTGCGGTCGCGGGCGATCGCGTGTCGATCACGGTCTATCCCGGCGCCTATCACGCGTTCGATCACCCCAACCTGACGGTGCGCCAGGTGCGCGGCCTTGCCTACACCGGCAATCGCAGCGGCGTGGCGCACACCGGCACCGACCCGGCGGCGCGCGCCGACGCGCTCGCGCGCGTGCCGGCGTTCTTGGCTAGGTGAGTGCGACTGCGGCTGGGACCGCGCGCCTCCAGGCGCGGGCGGTCGCCTCGCGACCTTAGAGGCGAAGCGAAGCTTCGCCAAAAGCCGGCGCAGCCAGTGTCCTGGAGCCGCGCGGTCCCAAAAGGGGCGCGCCCTGGCTGATTAGACTAGAACCGCAGCATGACGCGGGCGCTGCGCCGCGCAGTTACTGGGGGATACAGAGAAAAGCGAAGGCCGCGGGAACGGAGGGACCCGCGGCCTTCACGTCGGACGCGCCGGAGCGGAGGAGAGCACGCTCGACGGCGCCCTATTTCGTCTCAGTCCCCGCCGCCTTTGGTCCTGCGACAGCCCCCGGCAGCGGATTTGGGGCTTTTACCGGCACTTCGTGGCGAAGGCCGCGCCAAATCATGGCGAGTTTGTGATTTCGTGCCATATAGTTAAGGATTCCAGCACGTTAGAAAAACATCACCGCGCGGGCGGCGGCCCAGACACGGAAAAGGCCGCAGCGTTGGAGGGGCACCCGCTACGGCCTTCCCGGGGACATGGGCTCCGGCGTGGGGGAGACACCGGAGCTCACTTATGCAGCAGCTTGGCGCCGCTGCTCGGATTGGGCCGGTCGGGGAGAACATCCGGCTTCCAATCCACGCTCGCATATAGCGATCCGGGCGTGGCAGAGGTTTGCAGGCACGACGGCGATTCGATGAAGAATTTCGGCGAAAGCGTGATACGGGACCCCCGTAAAAACGCATATTCACCGAGGCGAAACGCGTACCTCCATGCCTCCAAAAAATTCAGGCGCGTGAGCGCTGGGATGGGGGTTCGGGCGGCTCGGAAAATCGTCGAGCGGCACGTATCGCGCCGCCGCCAAGTCAAGGCGCCGCACGAGCCGCGCTGTCTCTGAAGCGCGAAGAGCCGCGCCGCGCCAGCCGGCCCACCCGGCTCGCCGGCGCGGCCGCGGTGAAGCCCGCGCCGTCCGCCACGGCGGAGCTGCGCCGCAGGCTCGCCGCGATCGACCGCGCGATCGCGGCGCTCGACAATCTTCCGGCCGAGGCGCGCTCGGAGGCGCTTCGCGCCGCGCGCCTCGGTCTTCTACACCGAGGAGCAGCAGAGCGACATCACCACGGTCGGCGGGGCACAGGTGACGCAGTTGGCCCGGCTCGGCCGCGTGAGCCTCGGCCTCGAGGTGGGCTACACCGTGCCGCTCGACAGCGACCGCCTCCACCTCGAGCTGTTGGCCTTCGCCAAGGCCGAATACGATTTCGCCCGTGATCAGACGGCGACGCTCGCGAGCGGCGCCGAGTTTCGCCACCAGCGCTGGGGCGGACGCGCGGGTGGCGGCGTGAACCTGCCTGGCACCCCAACTTTGCGGCGCGGCTCCGCAACGGGTTCGATTCCTGGAGCGGCGAGGTGCGGATCGGGGTCAAATTCTGAGCCAAGCCCGAGGGAACCAAAGCGGTCCTCGTTCATTATATGCGTGCTGGGCGCAGGGGTTACGGCGCCCCAGGGGCTATCGAACGGGGGACCTTCATGCGGGTCTATCTGCTGATCAGCGTCGCCCTCATCGCCGTGGGCGCGTTCGGGCTCACGCTCGAGCATTTCGTTTACGATGGCGTGCGGGAGATCATCGATGCCGGCTCGATCCGGGTGACGGCCCGCACCGACCGCTTCTTCCCGCTGACGACACTGTTGAGCGTCTTCGCGCTCGCCGCCGGCCTCGCGCTGCTCGTGCTCGGCCGGCCGCGCGGCTCCGGCGGCACGGCGGAATAGCTGGAACAGGAGACGCAGAGACGCAGGGGATTTCTTCTGCGCGCCTTTGGCGCGCCATCTACTTTCTCTGCGCCTCTGCGCCTCCTGTTTCCTTGATCTTGTCTCGTTTCAATTGACGCGTTGCGCGGGTGCGGGCGTTGGCGTATCACCGCGCGCGCTCAAACACGCGATGTCTCCCATGCCCCTGCTCGCTCAGCGTCTCGCCCGCATCAAGCCCTCCGCCACGCAAGGCGTGACGATGAAAGCGCGTGCGTTGAAGGCCGCCGGCCGCGACGTGATCGGCCTCGGCGCCGGCGAGCCCGATTTCGACACGCCGCCCAACATCCGCGAGGCCGCGAAGAAGGCGATCGACGCCGGCGAGACGCGCTACACCGACGTGGGCGGAACGCCGGCACTCAAGAAGGCGATTTCGGGCAAGTTCAAGCGCGAGAACAACCTCGACTACGCGCCCGAGCAGATCATCGCGTCGACCGGCGGCAAGCAGGTGCTGTTCAACGCGTTCCTGGCGACGCTCGACCCCGGCGACGAGGTGATCATTCCGGCGCCCTATTGGGTGAGCTATCCCGACATGGTCGAGCTCGCCGAGGGCAAGCCGGTGTTCGTCGCCTGCCCGCAGAACAACGGTTTCAAGCTCGTGCCCGAGGAGCTCGAGAAGGCGATCACGCCGAAGACGAAGTGGCTGCTGCTCAACAGCCCCTCGAACCCGTCGGGCGCCGCCTACACCAAGGCGGAGCTCAAAGCCGTCACCGACGTGCTGATGCGCCACCCGCATGTGTGGGTGATGACCGACGACATGTACGAGCACCTCGTCTACGACGATTTCGAGTTCTGGTCGCCGGCGCAGCTCGAGCCGCGGCTCTATCCGCGCACGCTCACGATCAACGGCGTCTCCAAGGCCTATTGCATGACCGGCTGGCGCATCGGCTACGCCGGCGGGCCCAAGGACCTCATCAAGGCGATGACCGACATCCAGGGGCATTCGACCTCGAACCCCTCGTCGGTGAGCCAGGCCGCGTCGGTGGAGGCGCTCAACGGCCCGCAGGACTTCATCCCGAAGAACAACGCCGTGTTCAAGGAGCGGCGTGATCTCGTCGTCGCGATGCTGAACGAGGCGAAGGGCATTCGCTGCCCGGTGCCGGAGGGTGCCTTCTACGTCTACCCCTCCTGCGCTGGCACGATCGGCAAGACGACGCCCGCGGGCAAGCGCATCGAGACCGACGAGGATTTCGTCACCTATCTGCTCGAGGCCGAAGGCGTGGCGGTGGTGCAAGGCTCGGCCTTCGGGCTCGTGCCGCATTTCCGCGTCAGCTACGCCACATCGACCGAGCTGCTGCGCGACGCCTGCAAGCGCATCCAGCGCGCCTGCGCGGCGCTGAAGTAAGGCGCCCGCGTTTCTCCTTTCGTAGGGTCCCCGACCCGCCCGGCGGGCGTCGCCGCGCGACAAGCGTTTAACCGCTCAGCGGCGGCACCGCGGGCGGGTCCGGGACCAGGCACGCGAGTTTCTGCCCGCCCACCGTCACCGCGTGGCCTTGCTGCACACGACATTCTATGTCTTCGACGGCGCGCCGGTCTCATTCTCGGTCGATGGCAGGATCCTGCGCCTCACCGCCCACGGCGGCGCGACACTGGCATATCGCAGCTATCGGCCCGACGTGATCGACGCCGCGACCGCGATCACGTCGGCCGCGAGCGACTTCCGCTATTTCACTTGCGTGATCAAACAGCTCGATGCACCGGCATCGGGACCGGCAAGCATCGAACTGAGACAGCTTGCGGCGGCGGCGCATGCCTTGGCGCCGGACTGGATCCGCGCTGCGCATGCCGCGCTTCTGCGGAGGGCCGGCCACACCGCCGAGGCGGATCCCCTCGCCACCGAGGATCAGGTTCGGAAGACGTTCGAAGATATGCTGCCGATTCTCCAGCATCCCGGCATGCGCAGGCAGGAATTCGGCGCCTATTTCGATTGCGGCGCAGGCGAGGACCCCTGATCGGCAATCACCGCGCCAATTCGGCCTTGACGCAATCGATTGGCCGCCGTGCCGAGCGCGACCCACCTCTTTGTGCACAGGCGGCGATGCGCCCGGCGCCATACCGTAACTTCTTGAAGTTGCCCGATTTATGACTCATTTGTGATCGTGTCGAACGCCGTTTTGGGAGCGAATCCAGCCGCTTAGAGAGCGAGCCCTCGTTTGCTTCGAAGCGACGCGCATTTCTTGGGCAGGCGCGGCCGATGATCATATGGCGTTGTTTTCGACAGATTTATTCACAGGAGCGCACGGGACGTGCGCCGCCCAGCAGCGATTGACGCCGCGGCAGCAGCGCTGAAATTGGACCCATGAGCGACACCGAGCGCGAGGACGGGATCGAGGAGCTGAGCGGCGCCGAGGCTGCGCCGCTGGCGGCCGGCGCTGCGCTGATCAAGGAGCACCTGCCGCGCCTGCCGCAGGGCCCCGGCGTCTACCGCATGCTCGATAGGCGCGGCGACGCGCTCTATGTCGGCAAGGCGCGGAGCGTCGCCAAGCGCGTCGCCAATTATTGCGCCATCACCAAGCTGCCCGAGCGCCTGCGCCGCATGGTGGCGGAGACGGCGGCGCTCGAGGTCGTCTCGACCCACACCGAGGTCGAGGCGCTGCTGCTCGAATCGAACCTGATCAAGCGGCTCCGCCCGCGCTACAACGTGCTGCTGCGCGACGACAAGTCGTTCCCCTACATCCACATCACCGCCGCTGATCCGGCCGCGCCGCTCGACAGCCCGAAGCGCTGGGCGCGCATCATCAAGCATCGCGGCGCGCGCGACGAGGGCGGGCTCTACTACGGCCCGTTCGCCTCGGCCGGCGCGGTCAACCGCACGCTCACCTCGCTGCAGCGCGCGTTCCTTTTGCGCTCGTGCACCGACGGCGTGTTCTCGGGGCGCACGCGTCCCTGCCTCTTGCACCAGATCAAGCGCTGCAGCGCGCCCTGCGTCGGGCGCGTCACACCCGAGCAATACGCCGAGTTCATCAAGCAGGCCGAGGATTTCCTCGCGGGCCGCGACACCGGCATCCGCGAGCGCTTCGCCGCGGAGATGGAGCAGGCGAGCGCCGCGCTCGAATTCGAGACCGCTGCGTCCTACCGCGACCGCATCCGCGCGCTCGCGCACATCCAGGCGCGGCAGGACATCAACGTGCAGGAGCTCGACGAGGCCGACGTGATCGCCGCGCAGCGCGAGGCCGGGCAGACCTGCATCCAGGTGTTCTTCTTCCGCGGCGGGCAGAACTGGGGCAACCGCGCCTATTTCCCGCGCCACGACAAGGTCGCAGCCAGCCAAGAAGTGCTGGCTGCTTTTATCGGCCAGTTCTACGACAACAAGACGCCGCCCAAGCTGGTCCTGCTCAGCGAGGACGTGCCCGACGCCGAGCTGATCCAGGAAGCGCTGTCGGTGCGTGCTGGCCGCAAGGTCGAGCTCACCGTGCCGCAGCGCGGCGAGAAGCGGAAGCTCGTCGAGCACGGGCTCGAGAACGCGAAGAACGCGCTCGCGCGCCGGCTCGCCGAAAGCTCGTCGCAGCGCAAGATGCTCGAAGCGGCGGCCGAGGCGTTCCGGCTCGAAGCGGCGCCCGAGCGCATCGAGATCTACGACAACAGCCACATCCAGGGTGCGAACGCCGTCGGCGCGATGGTCGTGGCCGGCCCCGAGGGCTTCATCAAATCCGCCTATCGCAAGTTCAACATCAAGACCGCACGGCCCAAGGGCGAAGCCGGCGGGCCGGTGCCCGAGAACGCGATCGCGCCCGGCGACGATTTCGGCATGATGCGCGAGGTGCTGACGCGGCGCTTCAAGCGCGCGATCGAGGAAGACGCCGAGCGCGAGCGCGGCACCTGGCCCGACCTCGTGCTGATCGACGGCGGCGCCGGCCAGCTCTCGGCCGCGCGCACGGTGTTGGGCGATCTCGGCATCAACGACGTGCCGCTGGTCGCCATCGCCAAGGGCCCCGACCGCAATGCGGGGCGCGAGACCTTCCATCTGCTCGACGGCAGCGAGCGGAATTTTCCGCCCGGCGACGCGGTGCTGTTCTTCCTCCAGCGCCTCAGAGACGAGGCGCACCGCTTCGCGATCGGGGCTCATCGTGCTCGCCGTTCGGCGAGCACGCTGAGATCGCAGCTCGACGAGGTGCCGGGCATCGGCGCGCGGCGCAAGAAGGCGCTCTTGATGCGCTTCGGCTCGGCCAAGGGCGTGGCCGCAGCGGGGCTCGCCGATCTCGAATCGACGCCGGGCATCAGCAAGGTGGTGGCGAAGAAGATCTACGACTTCTTCCACGGCGAGGGGTGACCGCGCGGCGTGGTTGCGGCTCACCGGCGAGAGATCCTTCGCTTCGCTCAGGATGACGATGATGGGAGGCGCCCGCCCACGAGGTCGTCATGCTGAGCGCAGCGAAGCATCTCTCGCCGACAAGCCTCCGCTTCGAATGGCGGCGATATCGCCGGGCGCAGGAATCCGACTATATTGGCGCGCAAGAGAATCCACCGAATGACCGCCCACCTCCCCAATTCCCTGACGATCGCCCGCATCGTGGCGGTGCCGCTGTTGATCGCGGTGTTCTATCTGCCCGCGCCGGCGGCGAACTGGGTGGCGCTCGCCGTCTTCGTCGCCGCCTCGCTCACCGATCTCGTCGACGGCTGGCTCGCGCGGCGCTGGGAGCAGCAGAGCGATTTCGGCAAGGTACTCGACCCCATCGCCGACAAGCTGCTGGTGGCCGCCGCGCTCTTCATGCTGGCGGCGTTCGACCGCCTCTCGATCCCCTCGATCGTGGCCGCGATCGCGATCCTCGGGCGCGAGATCCTGGTCTCGGGCCTGCGCGAGTTCCTCGCCGGCCGCGCGAGCCTGCCGGTGACGGCGCTCGCCAAGTGGAAGACCGGCGTGCAGATGACGGCGATCGGCTTCCTGCTGGTCGGACCCGCGGCGCCGTGGGGTGTTCCGGCGCAGCTCATCGGCGAGATCGGACTGTGGATCGCCGCGGTGCTCACCTTGGTGACGGGCTGGGACTATCTCCGCCGCGGCCTCGAATTCATGCGCGCCAAGCCGGGCGCGGGGGCGGCGCAATGAAGATCTTCGGCCTCGCGGGCTGGAGCGGCGCCGGCAAGACCAGCTTGATGGTGCGCCTCCTGCCCGAGCTGGTCGGGCGCGGCCTTGCCGTCTCGACCATGAAGCACGCGCATCATGCGTTCGACGTCGACCAGCCGGGCAAAGACTCCTACGAGCACCGCCAGGCCGGCGCCACCGAGGTGCTCGTCACCTCCGCCAATCGCTGGGCGCTGATGCACGAGCTGCGCGGCGCGCCCGAGGTGCAGCTGGAGGAATTGATCAAGCGCATGACGCCGGTCGATCTTCTGCTGATCGAGGGCTTCAAGCACCACCCGCACGACAAGCTCGAGGTCTTCCGCCGCGATGTGGGGAAACCGCTGCTCTGTGTCTCCGATGTGCGCGTGGTGGCGGTGGCGAGCGATGGGCCGGTGCCCGAGGCGCGCGTGCCGGTGGTGGCGCTCGACGACACGCGTGCGATCGCCGATTTCATCGTCGCGCATTGCGGCTTGCTGCGGCGCACGGCGCGCGGAGCCGCCTGATGGCGCAGCTCTCCGACGACTGCTTCGCGTTCGGTGGCCCGCTCATCGGCCTCGATGAGGCGCTGAAGCGGTTGTCGGAGCGCACCGAGGCCGTCACCGGAATCGAGAAGGTGTTGCTCACCGCCGCGCGCGGTCGCGTCTTGGCCGAGGACATCGTGGCGCCGCGCGATGTGCCGCCGCACGACAACTCCGCCGTCGACGGCTACGCGCTCTATTTCGACGACCTTGTCCCCGGCGCCGAGACCGTGCTGCCGGTCGTGGGCCGTGCCGCCGCGGGCCATCCACTGGACGGCGTGCAGAAGCGCGAGACGGCCGTGCGCATCTTCACCGGTGCGCCGATGCCCGGCGGAGAAGCCGGCGACGGACCCGACACGGTGATGATGCAGGAGGATTGCGTCGAGAAGGACGGCTTCGTGCACGTGCCGCCCGGCATCAAGCGCGGAGCGAACCGCCGCAAGCGCGGCGAGGACATCACGGCCGGCGCGGTGATCCTGCGCGCGGGCCGGCGCCTGCGCCCGCAGGATGTGGGCCTCGCCGCCTCGATCGGGCTCACCGCCGTGCCCGCGCGCATGGCGCTGCGCGTGGCGCTGTTCTCGACCGGCGACGAGATCCGCGAGCCCGGCACGCCGGCGCCCGCGGGCACGGTCTACGACGCCAACCGCTTCTCGCTGCTCGCCGCGCTGCAGGGCCTGGGCTGCGCCGTCACCGACCTCGGCATCCTGCCCGACCGCTTCGAGACGATCCGCGATGCGCTCGCCCGCGCGGCGGCATCGCACGATCTCATCCTCACCTCCGGCGGCATGTCGACCGGGGAGGAGGACCACATCAAGGCGGCGGTGGAGGCGCTGGGCTCGCTGCATTTCTGGCGCCTCGCGATCAAGCCGGGGCGCCCGATCGCGTTCGGCCAGGTGAACCGGGTGCCGTTCGTGGGGCTGCCCGGCAACCCGGTCGCCGTGATGGTGACGTTCCTGCGCATCGCGCGGCCGCTGATCCTCCGGCTCTCGGGCGCGGAGGTCGCGGCGCCGCGCCTGTTCAAGCTGCGCGCCGATTTCGAGCACAAGAAGAAGGCCGGGCGGCGCGAATGGGTGCGCGCGTTCATCGTCCGCGACGGCGGCGAGGCCGGCGCGGGTGTCTTGCGCAAGTTCCCGCGCCAGGGAGCCGGCATCCTCACCTCGATGGTCGAGTCCGACGGCCTCGTTGAACTCGGCGAGGATGTGACCCATTTGAAAGCCGGCGAGACGGTGGATTTCCTGCCGTTCAGCGAGGTGGATGCGTGAGGCGCCGGTGAGGATTCTCTATTTCGCGTGGCTGCGCCAGAAGGTCGGCGCCGGCGAGGAGGAGGTTTCGCCGCCCGACGCCGTCAAGACGGTCGCCGCCCTCGTCGCCTGGTTGAAGGCGAAGAGCCCCGCGCACGCCGCCGCCTTCGCCAACATGCAGGCCGTGCGCGTCGCCATCAATCAGGAATTCGCCGATTGGAACGCGCCGATCGCCGAGGGCGACGAGATCGCGTTCTTCCCGCCCGTCACCGGCGGTTGACGCGCCGTCAACCTTTCTTGCTGTAGCCGCGCCGCTCCATGCAATCGTCGTCGACGACCTGGCGGGGGGCCCGCTCGGTGGCGGGCGTGTCGAGCACGCGGCGCTGCGATACCCGCGTCGTGCACCAGTAGAGATCGCGCTTCACGTCTTCGGGCGTGGCGCCGTCTTTCGTCCATTGCTGATGCGCCGGCGTTGCCTGGCAACCCATGACGAGCGCCGCCGCCACCGCCGCGATGCCGAGCCGCAGGAACATGGGAGCCCTCCACCAAATTTCCGGGGACCGCGACAATGGCGAGCGGGCCGGGCTGGTGTCAATTCGCCGACGTCAAGAAAGGGGTCAGACCCCTTTTCGAGTCACCTAGATTACGGCGAGCGATACGGCGAGCGCGAAAAAGGGGTCTGACCCCTTTTCTTGACGCCACCTTGACCGCGGGCCGCCAGCGGCCGAGATTCGCGGCGATGATCCGGGTCCAACGCGAAGATTTCGATCCCGGCCAGGAACTGGCGCGGCTGACGGTGGGGCGCACCGATATCGGCGGCGTCATGCTGTTCTGCGGTCTCGTGCGCGACATGGTCGGCCCGAGCGAGGGATCCGGGGACAAGAACGCCGCGGCCGAGCGCATCAGGACGATGACGCTCGAGCATTATCCGGGCATGACCGAGAAGATGCTGGCGGCGATCGAGGCCGAGGCGCAGGCGCGCTGGCCGCTGCAGGCCTCGCTGATCGTGCATCGCTACGGGCGGCTGCATCCGGGCGAGAACATCGTGCTCGTGATCACCTGCTCGGCGCATCGCCAGGCCGCCTACGAGGCGAACATGTTCCTCGTCGACTGGCTCAAGACCAAGGCGCCGTTCTGGAAGCTCGAGGAGCGGGCGAGCGGCACCAGCTGGGTCGCCGCGCGCGCCGGGGACGACGCGGCGGCGGTGCGGTGGACCAAGCCAGGGGCGAAGGCGGCGGAGTAGCCATGGCCGAGATCATCAACCTCAGCAAGTTCCGGAAAGCCCGCGCCCGCGCCGAGGAAGGGCGCCGCGCCGCCGAGAACCGTGCGAAGTCGGGCCGCACCAAGGCGCAGAAGACCAAGGAAGAGCAGGAGCGCCGAAAGATGCGCGAGGCGCTCGACCAAGCCAAGCGCGACGAGGGCGAGCGGTAACTCGCTCGTCAATTCAATCCGAGTGGGAACCGCTTCGCGGTTCCTGGGATCGGCGTTCGTTGCGCAGACGAAATCCGTCAATGCCGGTAATCCGGCGCTTCCTTGTCGAGGATGCGCTTCAGCGCCTCGAAGTGGCCGTAGGTCTGCTTGGCGTTGACCGCGCTCGCCATCTGCTCGGCGGTCTTGCGCGCGACCTCGGGCTTGACGAGCTTCAGCCGCTTGCCGGCCGACATCGCCAGCACCTGGGTCATACAGGCGCGCTCGAGGTAGTAGAGCCGGTCGTAGGCTTCGTGCACGGTCTGCCCGGTGACGATGACGCCGTGATTGGCGAGCATCAGCACGCTCCTGTTGCCGAGCTTGCTCGCCATGCGGTCGCCTTCGGACTCGTCGAAGGCGAGGCCGTTGTAGTCGGGATCGTAGGCGACCTGGTCGTGGAACATCAGCGAGGTCTGGAGCGCCGGCACGATCTCGGGCTCCTCGAGCATGGTGAGCGCGGTCGCGTAGGGCATGTGGGTGTGCAGCACGCAGCGCGCCTGCGGCGCCGCCACGTGCAGGCGCCAATGGATGTAGAACGCGGTCGGCTCGGGCGGTGCGTCGCCCTCGATGAGCTTGCCGTCGCTGCCGACGAGCAGCAGGCTCGATGCCGTGATCTCGCGCCAGTGCCTGCCTTGCGGGTTGATCAGGAAGCGGTCGGTGGTCCCCGGCACCATGAAGCTGAAGTGATTGCAGATCGCCTCGCTGAAGCCGTGGCGCTCGGCCCAGCGCAGCGCTGCGGCGAGATCGATGCGGGCTTGGCGCAACGTGGCGGCGTCGTTCGACGGATCGGTCATCATTTTCATCCGCGGCTAGGATCCCGCGCATCGTGACGCACCCGCCCGCGCGGTCAAGCCCCTGCGCCTCGCACTGCAGCATGCGTCCCGAAAAATGCAAGGCATGGTTTCGATGCGAAACTATTTTCGCCCTAACACCAATGTGATGGGCTTTGATTATTGGCGCGAAACCGCCGCGCCTATATTCGCCCGCGTCCGTGCGAGCCCGCGCGGTCGAACCATCAAAGGGACACAACAAGAGGAGTCCACGTCATGACGAAGATTTCCGCCATCGCCATCGCCTCGGCCGTGGTCGGTGCGCTCGCGCTCGCCGGCGCTGCCACCGCGCAGACCAAGGGCGCCGCCGGCTTCAAGTGCTACGGCGTCGCCAAGGCCGGCCAGAACGACTGCGCCAACGCCGCCAAGACGCATGACTGCGCCGGCCAGTCGAAGGTCGATTTCGACCTCGGCGAGTGGAAGGCCGTGAAGGACGAGGCCGAGTGCACGAAGATGGGCGGCGCGGCGAAAGCCGGCAAAGGCGTGAACAAGAACGTGAAGATGTAGCGTTCGCACGACCAGCGACGATGGCGGAGCCACCGTGTCCACGACCGACCGCACGAAGGGACCCGGGCCGATTCCCGCGCGAGCGGGGATCGGGCTCCGCCATCCGCATGTCCAGGAATTTCTCGACCACGCCCAGCCGGTCGGCTGGGTCGAGGTGCACAGCGAGAACTATCTCGCCGGCGGCGGCCTGCGCCTTCAAGCGCTCGAGCGCATCCGCCGCGATCTTCCGGTAAGCTGCCACGGCGTCGGTCTCTCGCTCGGCTCTGCCGACGGCCTCGACGCCGCGCATCTCGCGACGCTCCGGCACCTTTTCGACCGCATCGAGCCCGGGCTCGTCTCCGAGCACATCTCGTGGAGCGTCGCGGGCGGCGTCTACTACAACGATCTTCTGCCGCTGCCGCTCACCGAAGAGGCGCTCGCCGTCCTCTGCCGCAACGTCGACCGCGCGCAGGAAGCCTTCGGCCGCCGGATCCTGATCGAGAATCCCTCGACCTATCTCGACTTCGAAACCTCGCGCATTCCCGAGCCCGAATTCATCGCCGAGGCCGTGCGCCGCACCGGCTGCGGCATGCTGCTCGACGTCAACAACATCCATGTGAGCGCGCACAATCGCGGCTTCGACGCGCTGGACTATCTCGCGCGGATCCCGGCCGCCGCCGTCGGCGAGATCCACGTCGCCGGCCATGCGACGCGCATGCTCGGCGGCGAAGCGGTTCTCATCGACGATCACGGCTCGCGCACGATCGCGGCGGTGTGGAGCCTGCTCGACGCGGCGCTCGCGCGCACCGGCCCCGTGCCCGTGCTCGTCGAATGGGATACCGACATTCCGGCGCTCGCGGTGCTGCTGGCCGAAGCGGAGATCGCCGACGCCGCGATCCAGAGCCTGCCGCCCCCGCGCCATCCGGAACGGAGCCGCGCCCATGCTGCTTGAGCTGCAACGGTGCATGGCGCGCAGCCTGCTCGACGATTTCAAGGCGCCGCCGCCCGAAGGACTGGTGGCCGGCGATGCCGAGCGCGCGGCCGCGCGCTTCATGATCCACCGCGGCAACGTGATCGAATCGCTCGCCAACGCGCTCGGCCACAGCTTCCCCGCCGTGAAGGCGATCTGCGGCGACGGCAATTTCCGCGTGCTGGCGGCCGCCTATGTGCGCGCCTGCCCGCCGCTCAAGCCGCAGCTGATGGCCTATGGCGGCGACTTTCCCGACTTCGTCGCCGGGCATGCGGCGGCGATGCGCGATTTTCCGTTCCTGCCCGATCTCGCGCGGCTCGAATGGGCGATGCACGACGCCTATTTCGCTGCCGACGCGCCAATCCTGGCGGGCGAGACGCTGGGCGCCATCGCGCCCGGGCGGCTGCCGGCGCTGCGCCTCGCGCTGCATCCGGCGGCGCGCCTCGTGCGCTCCGAGCAGCATCCGATCTACACCATCTGGGCGGCCGCGTCCGCCACGAGCGGAGGCGCCGAGGGCGGCGCACTGCCTGATGAGATTCCGGAGAGCGGCGAGTCCGTTCTCGTGACACGCGCGTCCGGCCCGGTCGAAGCCTTCAAGCTCGATCCGGGCGAAACCGCCTTTCTAGGGGCCGTTGCCGCGGGGGCACCCCTGGAGAAGGCCCTGGCCGAGGCCATGAGCGCCGCGCCGGGGTTCGACTTGTCGTCCGCACTGGCGGCGGCACTCACCCGCGGCGTCTTCGGCGCCGAGGTCTCGTTCGATCCATCATCCATTGGAGGGGTCACATGACCACCATGACGAAGGCTTCGGGCGCCGTTCCCCATGCGGGCGGCGGCCTCTTCTCCCTGATCGGCCGGCTGTTCGACGCCCACGAGGCGGTCGGGCGCGGGCTCGTCACCTATCTCGAGCCGCTGTTCAACGTCGCGGCGCGCATCTGGATGGGCAAGATCTTCCTCGATTCCGGTCTCGCGCGCGTCGCCAACTGGGACAAGCAGGAGTTCCTGTTCCAGAGCGAATACAAGCTCGGCCTGCTCTCGCCCAAGCTCTGGGCGATCATCACCACCGGCGCCGAGCTCGTGCTGCCGGTGCTGCTGTTCGTCGGCCTGTTCACGCGCGTGCCGGCGCTGGGCCTGCTCATCATGACCGCCTTCATCCACTTCGTGGTGGGCTTCGCCAACGAGGACTATCTCGCTCCCTACCACTATGTGTGGATGCTGGCGTTCGGCTACCTCTTCATCCGCGGCGGCGGCCCGCTCTCGATCGACGGCTTCATCAAGAGCCAGCGTGAATAGGGCGCACGACCCTGCCCCGTCCTCCCGCCGGCGCGTCGCGAAAGGGGATTTGAGGGTTTCGCGCCGCGCTGGGCGCATCGAGTGTCAAGTCAGCGTCAAGCGAAGCGTGAATTTCGGGGTTTGCGCGGGAAAAAAGACGAGAAAAGGCTATTTTCGGCGCACTCGGACGTTCCGATATGATGCCAGAGGCCGACTCGCCCGCCTCCCAAGCCAGGAGAAGCCCATGATTCGTCTGCTATTCGCCGGTCTGTTCGCCCTCGCACTCGCCGGCCCGGCCGCGGCGCAGGAGAAGACGGCCGTCATGTACAAGGCCGCGGGGTGTGCCTGCTGCGACGGGCACGCCGACCATCTGCGCGCCAACGGCTACAAGGTGCGCGTGGTCGAGCTCGCCGATTTGGAGCCGATCAAGAAGAAGCACAGCGTGCCCGAGGCGCAGGCGGGTTGCCACACGATCGAGGTGGGCGGCTACGTCGTCGAGGGCCACGTCCCGGCCAAGATCATCGACAAGCTCCTGGCCGAGAAGCCCAAGATCAAAGGCATCTCGCTGCCCGGCATGCCCGAAGGCTCGCCCGGCATGAGCGGCACCAAGACCGAGCCGTTCAAGATACTGGAGCTCGGAAGCAACAAGGTGTTCGCCGTGGATTGATCCCCCTCGCCCCAAGGGCGAGGGGGGTTACTCCGCCGCCTTCGCCGCCTTGGCGCCCTGGCCGCGCACCAGCTTGTCGTAGTCCTGCATCAGCACGCGTGTGATCTCGCCGGGCTTGAACTTCTGGTCGCCGATCGACTGGATCGGCGTCACCTCGGCGGCGGTGCCGCAGATGAAGACTTCCTGCGTCTTCGCGAGCTCTGCGGGCTTGATGTAGCGCTCGATCACTTTGAAGCCACGCTTCTTGGCGAGGTCGATCACCGTGCGCCGCGTGATGCCGTCGAGGAAGCAGTCCGGCATGGGCGTGTGGATGACGCCGTCCTGCACCAGGAACACGTTGGCGCCGGTCGTCTCGGCGATGAGGCCGCGCCAGTCGAGCATCATCGCGTCGGCATAGCCGTCGCGCTCGGCGATGTGCTTGCTGACGGTGCAGATCATGTAGAGGCCGGCGGCCTTGCTCTTGGAGGGCGCCGTGGCCGGGTCGGGCCGCTTGTACTTCGCCCAGGCGAGCCGGATGCCCTCCATGCGCGCCTCGGGCGAGAAGTAGGACGGCCACTCCCAGGTGGCGATCGCGACGTTGATGCGGTTCTTCTGCGCCGAGACGCCCATCATCTCGCTGCCGCGCCAGGCAAGCGGGCGCACGTAGCCGTCGGTGAGCTTGTTGGCCTTGAGCGTCTGCCGGCAGGCCTCGTCGATCTCGGCGACCGAGTACGGGATCTTGAAATCGAGGATCTCGGCCGAGTCGTGCAGGCGCTGCGTGTGCTCGGTCAGCTTGAAGATCGTGCCGTTGTAGGCGCGCTCGCCCTCGAAGACGCAGGAGGCGTAGTGGAGGCCGTGGGTGAGCACGTGCAGCTTTGCCTCCCGCCACGGCACCAGCTCGCCGTTCATCCAGATCCAGCCGTCGCGGTCGTGAAAGGGCAGCATTGACATCCTATTTGCCTCGCGGGTTTAGTCCGACTGCCCCTATCTAAACGGCGCAACCGGGAGCGCATACGAGAAAATCCGCGCACGAAAATTTCGCGGAAAGGGCCGCCCGCGTAACATCGTGACGCAAGGGAGTCAAGGATGCCCGAGTTCCGGGCGGGCGCAAGCCCCCTATTCCTGCGCGATGAGGACCTTCGCCAGGGCCTCGACATGCTGTTCTTCGCCTGGCGCGATCTCGCCGCCGAGGCCGATCCGGCGCTGGAGAAGGAGGGACTGGGCCGCGCCCATCACCGCGCGCTCTACTTCATCGGCCGTAACCCCGGCCTCGCCGTGGGCGAGCTCATGGCCATCCTCGGCATCACCAAGCAGAGCCTGGGGCGCGTGCTGAAGGAATTGGCGGCCAAGGGCCTCGTCACCCAGAGCGTAGGCACCGAGGACCGGCGCGAGCGGCGGCTCGCCTTGACCGAGGCCGGCCAGGCGCTGGAGCAGGTACTGACCGCGCCGCAACGCGCGCTCATGGCCAATGCCTATCGCGCGGCCGGCGCCGATGCGGTCGCCGGGTTCCGCACTGTGCTGACCGGCCTCAGGCGGCGCTGAGGCAGGGGCGCGACGATGTCCTCCGACGGAATCTACGAGATGCGCGTGATGGCGCGCGCCGACCTCGACCGCACGCTCGACTGGGCGGCGAGCGAGGGCTGGAATCCCGGCTTCGATGATGCGCGCGCGTTCCAGGCCGCCGATCCGTTGGGCTTCTTCATGGGCTGGCGCGAGGGCGAAGCCGTCGCGGCGATCTCGGTCGTGGCCTACGACGCGAGCTTCGCCTTCCTCGGTCTCTACCTCGTGCGCCCGGAGTATCGCGGCCGCGGCTTCGGGCTCGCGCTTTGGCGGCATGCGCTCGCGCGCCGGCCGGCCAAACTCATCGGCCTCGACGGCGTGGTCGACCAGCAGGCCAATTACGCGCGCTCGGGCTTTCGCCTCGCCTATCGCAACATCCGCTTCGGCGGACCGGCGCCGCTCGCGCCGGGCGGCGCGCGGACCGCGGACTTGAAGCCGGCGCGCACGGTGGCGTTCGACCGGCTCGCGGCCTACGACCGCCGCTGCTTTCCGGCGCCGCGCGCGGCCTTCCTGAGCCTGTGGCTGAGCCCGCTCGCCGGCGCCGCCATCGCCGCCGAGCGCGGCGGCGAGGTCTGCGGCCTCGGGGCCATCCGCGCCTGCCAGAAGGGATACAAGATCGGCCCGCTGTTCGCCGACGATGCGGCGGTTGCCGAGCAGATCTTCCTGGCACTTGCCGCGCGCGCGCGGGGCGAGACGCTGTATCTCGACGTGCCCGAGCCGAACGTGCCGGCGCTGCGCCTCGCCGAGCGCTACGGGCTCGCGCCGGTATTCGAGACGGCGCGCATGTATACCGGCGACGCGCCGGCGATCGATCTCGCGCGGGTCTTCGGCGTCACCACGTTCGAGTTGGGCTAGCCTGGAGCACGATCCCAACATCCCGTCGCTCATTCGACGTGAACCGATTGCGTGCGAAGCGGCTCACGAAAAAGGGAGCGCCATACGGGGCGCTCCCTTTCCGTTTCCTCGATGACTACGGCCCTAGCGGATGTCGAGGCGGAAGTTCAGTCCTGGGCCAGAGTGGTAGTAAGGATCGTAGTAGTCGGGCGCGTAGTAGTGGGGCGCGTAGTAGTAGTAGTAGTAGTAGTAGTAGTGGGGCCCGTAGTGGTGATAGCGATGGTGCGCCGTGGCGGCGCCCGTGACGCCGATCACCGTGGCCGCGGTCAGCGCGGCGGCGGTCAGTCGTAAGAAGGTCATCGCAACCTCCCTTGGATGCAAAAAGGGAGCGGAATTGGCCGCTCCCTGATGTTTGAAACAACGGACCGCGGCGGCGGGCGGTTCGCGGCCTGCGCGCATAGGGATCAGCGTGCGAGCTGTCTCGTTCTCGTCGGTTCCCGACGAGAACGAGACATGAGGTCGCAAGCCGGACTTCGCGCAACCACAGCGCCCTCGCGCCAGCAAGCAGTTTTCACCGGCTCGCCGGGTTGCGCTTGCGCTGGGCGAGAGCTGCGCTGCGCGGCATCGCCTTGCCGCACAAAAAAGGAGCGCCGCGAGCGGCGCTCCCTTTCGTTCGTCGCGAGCTTCAGACTTCAGCGGATGGTGAAGCCGAAGTTGAAGGTCGGGCCGTAGTAGTACGGGTAACCGTAGTAGTGATACGGCCGGTAGTAATAGCGCGGATAATAGTGATAGCGCGGATAGTAGTAGTAGTCGTAGTAGCCGTAGTGATAGCGGTGCCACACCGGCGTCACCGCGCTGTCGTCGCGCTGCGTCGCTTGCGGATCAGCCGAGAGGTTCGACGCGGGGGCAGCATTGGCGGCCCCGGCGAGACCGAACCCGGCGGCCGCGATCAAAGCGGCGCTGGTGAGTCGAAGAACGTTCATCGGAACCTCCTTTCGGTCGCCAGAAATACAGGAGCACCTCCGCCCGCTCCCACTTTCGATATAGTTCTACGTCCCTTGCGGTCTACGGTTCGCAACCTTCGGAAACGTGACCGAACACGCAACCGTCATTCATGTGGCGTTCAGATTGGCGCTGCGGGCTCGCCATAATGCGGGAGGGCGGGTCGGAGACGCGCGGCCCTTACCAGCCGATGCCGAGGCGCAGGCCCGGCGTGCTGATGAACACGCGGCCGTGCGAGCGCGGGCGATGGTAATAGCCGTAGGGGTGGTACCCGTGGCTGTAGTAGCGCGGCGGCGGGGGCGGCGCGTAGCCATAGGGTCCATAGCCGTAGGGCGCGTAGTGGGACTTGTAGTAGGGCTTGTAGTACGGCCCGTAGCCGTAGTGGTGGACGGGCGTCGCCTCCGAGGCCGCGCCGGATGCGTTGTCGACGCCGAGGCTCAACGGGGGCGCGGCATTGGCCGCACCGGCGGTGGCCAAAGCGCCGGCTGCAGCGATGGCCGCGGCGCGGGCAATGCGAGCGATGGTCATGACTTCCTCTCCTTGATGCATCCGTGCATACGGAGCGTTCGCCCGCTCCGTCTTGTTGCCGAATTGCATAGGGGCCCTGCCCTGAACCGAGCCTGACGCCGCTATTCATGCGCGGTTCAGTTTCGCCGCTCGCCGTCTATAATCGCGCGATGGAAACCGAACAGCCTCACGTGCTCGTGGTCGACGACGACCGGCGCCTGCGCGATCTCTTGCGCCGCTTCCTCGCCGACAACGGATTTCGCGTGACGGTGGCGGGCGATGCGCGCGAGGCGCGCGCCACGGTCGGCAGTTTCGCGTTCGACGCGATCATCCTCGACGTGATGATGCCGGGCGAATCGGGCCTGCATCTCGCGAGCGACCTGCGCAAGAAATCCGAGACGCCGATCTTGCTGCTGACCGCGATGGGCGAGAGCGAGGACCGCATCGCCGGCTTCGAGCACGGCGCCGACGATTATCTGGTGAAGCCGTTCGAGCCGCGCGAACTGGTGCTGCGCCTGAAATCGCTGCTGCGCCGCGCCGCCCGCCCCGCTGCCGTACTCGGCGACGAGCTTCGCCTCGGCGCCTTCCGCTTCCGCCTCGACCGCCTCGAGCTGTTTCGCGGCGAGGAGCGCATCAAGCTCACCGAAACCGAGGCACGGCTGTTGGGCGCGCTCGCCAAGAAAGCCGGCGCCCCGCTCTCGCGCGAGGAGCTCGCGGCCGAAACCGGCGCCGAAGGCGGCGAGCGCGCGATCGACGTGCAGGTCACGCGCCTGCGCCGCAAGCTCGAGGACGATCCGCGCGGGCCGCGCTATCTCCAGACCGCGCGCGGCAAGGGCTATCTCCTGCTGCCGGATTGAGCCGCGATGCAGTGGTTGAAGCGCTATCTTCCGAAATCGCTGCTCGGCCG
Organism: Candidatus Odyssella thessalonicensis; assembly: GCA_005240015.1. Classification (GTDB taxonomy): domain Bacteria; phylum Pseudomonadota; class Alphaproteobacteria; order Bin65; family Bin65; genus SBBV01. The sequence goes on from SBBV01000316.1 coordinate 19,514, forward strand.
GGCGCTCACGATCCTGGCGGCACCCATCATCCTCGTGCAGATCATCGCGATCTGGATCTTCTTCGACAATCACGTCGACGCGGTGACGCGGAACGCCGCGCGCTCGCTCGCCGGCGAGATCGGCTTGGCGCTGACCCTCGCCGAGAGCAACACCGATCCCAAGCAGCGCGCCGCCGCACTCGAGCTCGCCGAGCGCTATCTGAGCATCCATCTCACCTGGCGCGCGGGCGGCAAGCTCGGGCCCACGATCCAGCACATCGGCGAGCATACGCGCGCCGGCAGCGAGC
>SBBV01000325.1 GCA_005240015.1 Candidatus Odyssella thessalonicensis
GCCCATGTGGCCGATGGAGGAATAGGCCATCAGCCGTTTGATGTTCTCCTGGCCGATCGCCGCGAAAGAACCGAGCAGCATCGACGCGATGGAGATGAACACGACAATCTGGCGCCACTGATCCTTCACGCCCGGGAAGGCGGTGACGACGAGGCGCGCAGTGATCGCCACGGCGGCCATCTTGGCGGCGGAAGCGAAGAAGGCGGTGACCGGCGTCGGCGCGCCCTGATAGACGTCCGGCGTCCACATATGGAAAGGCGCGGCCGACATTTTAAAGGCAAGGGCGGCGAGGACGAAGACCAGTCCGAAGATCACCCCGATCGGCGCCGAGGTCGAAACGACGGCGGCGATCCCGGCGAAGGACACCGTTCCGGCGAAGCCATAGAGCAGCGACGCGCCATAGAGCATCATCCCGGAAGAGAGCGCGCCCAGGACGAAATATTTCAGCCCGGCTTCGGAGGATTGTCCGTCGTCGCGCGCAAAGGCGGCCATGACGTATAGGGCGAGCGACATCAGCTCAAGGCCGAGATAGAGCGCGATGAGGTTATCGGCGGAGATCAGCAGCAGCATGCCCAGCGTCGAGAGCATGATCAGCACGGGATACTCGAATTTCTCGAGCCCGTTGCGCTGCAGCCAGTCGACGGACATCAGAATGGAGGCGATGGCGCCGATGAGCGTCAGCGCCTTCATGAAGCGCGAGAAGCCGTCGTCGATATAGGCGCCGTCGAAGATTCTCGTGTCCGGCGTGCTCGACAGCGCGATCGTGACCAGCGCCAGACCCAGAATGCCGACCGCCATCTCGTCGACGAGGGCGAAGCCGCGCTCGCCGCGCCATGCGCCGATTAGGATGAGAACCATCACGCCGACCGCGAGAATGGTCTCGGGAAGAAAGTGATGCGCGAGTTGAACGAAAAAGGGCATCGTCAGCGATCCGTTAATGACCAGCGGCCGCGAGCTTAATCGCGTCGATGAGGGCCGTATGGGTCTGGATGAGATTGTCGACGGAGGCCTGCGTCGCGCTCAGAATCGGCTGCGGCTGCACGCCGTAGTAGATCGTCAGCAGCACCAGCGGCGTGAAGATGGCGATCTCGCGCGGCGTCAGATCGGTGATCGTCTTGAGGCTCGCCTTCTCCAGAACGCCGAAGACCACGCGGCGGTAGAGATAGAGCGCGTAGGCCGCAGAGAAGATGACGCCGCTCGTCGCGATCAGCGCCACCCAGCTATTCGCCTGGAACGTTCCGGTCAGCGACAGGAACTCGCCGATGAAGCCCGTCGTTCCGGGCAAGCCGACATTCGCCATGGTGAACAGCATGAACACGAAGGCGTAAATCGGCATGCGATTGACGAGGCCGCCATAGGCCGCGATCTCGCGCGTGTGCATGCGGTCGTAGATGACGCCGACGCAAAGGAACAGGGCGCCGGAGACAAAGCCGTGCGAGATCATCTGGAAGATCGCGCCCTGCATGCCCTGGGCATTCAGCGTGAAGAGGCCCATCGTGACATAGCCCATGTGCGCGACGGACGAATAGGCGATGAGCTTCTTGATGTCTTCCTGCACAAGCGCGACGAGCGAGGTGTAGACGATCGCGATCACCGAAAGCGCGTAGATGAGCGGCGCGAAATAGGTCGAGGCGTCCGGAAACATCGGCAGAGAGAAGCGGATGAAGCCGTAGCCGCCCATCTTCAGGAGAATCGCCGCGAGGATCACCGAGCCGGCCGTCGGCGCCTCGACGTGCGCGTCAGGCAGCCAGGTATGCACCGGCCACATCGGCATCTTCACCGCGAATGACGCGAAGAAGGCGAGCCAGAGCCAGGTCTGCATCTCCTTGGGGAAATCGGTCGTCAGCAGCACGGTGATGTCGGTCGTGCCGGCCTTTCCGTACATGGCCAGAATCGCGACCAGCATGAGGAGCGAGCCGACGAGCGTGTAGAGGAAGAATTTGAAACTCGCATAGACGCGCCGCTTGCCGCCCCAGATGCCGATGATGAGAAACATCGGGATCAGTCCGCCCTCGAAGAACAGATAGAATAGCACGAGGTCGAGCGCGCAGAAGACGCCGATCATCAGCGTCTCGAGCACGAGGAAGGCGATCATGTATTCCTTGACGCGCTTCTGCACCGAATCCCATGAGGCGAGAATCGCGAAGGGCATCAGGAAGGTCGTCAGCAGCACGAAAGGCATCGAGAAGCCGTCGACGCCCATCTTGTAGACGAGGCCCGAACCGAACCAGTTCTTCTGCTCGACGAACTGGAAGGCGGCGCTCGTCGTATCGAATCCCGACCAGACCACGAGCGACAAGGCGAAGGTGGCGAGCGTGGTCGCGAGCGTCGCCCAGCGGATGTTGCGCAGGCTCGCTTCATCGTCGCCCTTTTGCGTGAGCAGGAAGGCGACGCCGACGAGCGGCAGGAAGGTGACCCCGGAGAGAATGCCGAAACCGAACATCAGCGCAGCCCTCCGGCGACGAAATAGGTGACGACCGCCGCGACGCCGATGAGCATGGCGAAGGCGTAATGATAGACGTAGCCGGTCTGCAGACGCACGGCGAGCCGCGCGCCGTCGGCGACCCGCGCCGCGACGCCGTCAGGCCCGAGGCGGTCAATGATCGCGCCATCGCCGCCCTTCCAGAACAGCCGGCCGATGGCGAACGCCGGCCGGACGAACAGGAAGTCGTAGAGTTCGTCGAAATACCATTTGTTGAGGAGGAACTGGTACAGCCGCGGGAAGGCCCTCGCCAGCGCCTGCGCGGTTCCGGGCTTCAGCACATAGACGTAGAGCGCGACGGCGAAACCCAGCGCCATCACCACGGTCGGGGCAAGACCCACGCCGAGCGCCACGTCATGGAACTCATGGATGATGTGATTGTCCCTGCCGGTGAAGAGCGCGCCCTTCCAGAACTCGTCGTAATCATGGCCGATGAAGTATTTGCCAAAGACGATCCCCGCGCCGAGCGCGCCGAGGCCGAGCACGGCCAATGGCGCCAGCATGA
>SBBV01000420.1 GCA_005240015.1 Candidatus Odyssella thessalonicensis
GCGCGCACGCGTTCAGCGGACAGTTGGACGAGCCGCATTCTAGGTCAGGGCCTGCATCGAGCAGGGACGATCCATGGCGCCGGCCAGGATCTGCTGCACGCGCAAGGCGTCGTTGCCATTGTCGAGCGCTTGAAGCTCGCCCGTCTTCGCCGCCTGCGCGATGTCGCCGGCGATCGCCGCGAAGGGCGAGAACGAATCGAGCGACGGTGCGCTTTCGATGCGCGGCGCCGAAAGCTCGCGATAGCCGCTGTAGCGACCGCTCGGCTCGAACCGCTCGACCGCGATCTTGCCGTCATGCTCGGCGGCGCGGACCCGGCCCTCCGCGCCGACGATCTCGGCCTCGATCAGCAATTGCGAACGCATGCCGGTGGGATGCACGATGCCGTGCGCGCCCGACGCGAAATCGATCGCGATCATCGCCGCAGGCTCGCCATCTTCGGCAAGCGCAGCAAGCTGCACCGCGGCGAACGACAGCCCCTCGCCTCCGAGAAACAGCGCGAGGTCGACCGCGTGGCTTTGAATCGTCAACAGGCGATTCGGCATCGCAACTCGCACCGAGACTACCGCGCCCAGCGCGCCCGAAGCCGCGATTTCCCGGACGCGACGCCACAGCGGAAGCCAGCGCCGCACATAAGAGACGACGACGGCTGCGTTGCGCGCACGCGCGGCCGAGAGCAGGCGCCGCGCGCCATCGAGCGATGCCGCCAGCGGCTTCTCGCACCAGAGCGCGCGCACGCAACCCGTCTCCAGCACGGCTTCGACGTCGTCGAGGTGGCGCGCGGTGGGCGTGCAGATGCTGACCGCGTCGGGCGCGGTTTCGCGCATGAGCTCGGCCGCGCCGGCAAAGACCGGGATGCCGGGGCACCGCCGCTCGAAGGCATCGCGATTGGAACCGTCCACCTCGGCGACGCCGACCAGCGTGATCGCCGTGGGATGGGCGAGATACGCGCCGACATGGCTCCACGGCATGCGCCGGCCCGGCTCTTCATCGAAGCGCGACCCGATCTTCCCGACACCCACGATCCCGACGCGCAGCACCGGCCGACCCTCGCCACTCAGCTCCGCGCGCGCGCGGCTTGCAGCGCCGCGAACTCGGCGTCGGACGGCGCCGTCCGCTCGGCCGTCTTCAAGTGCTCGTTGATCGGTTGATAGGGCTCGTAGCGCTGCTTGATGCAGCCGTGGCAGAGCGTGTTCTCGATGCGGCCGGCGAAATGCTGGCGCCGCAGCTCCTGGAACTCCGGGCTGTGCCAGGCCTCGGTGAGCGACATCTGGTGCAGATTGCCGACGACGAGATCGTTGTTGTAGTCGCTGCAGCAGGCCGAGAGATAGCCTTCCGCAGTCACGTTGAGGTAGCTCCAGAGTTGGTAGCACGGCAGCCGCAAGCGCAGCTTGTTCCAGTCGACGGACTTGTCGGTGTCATCGTAGCCGATCGGCATCCGGCCGGCCGCTTCCATCTCCTCGCGCCGCTTCAATGGTGTGCCGATCACCACGAACGGATAGGCGACGACCTCATCCACCAGAGGACCGACGCGCGCCTCGAGCGCCGCGAAGGTGTGCGCATTGTCCTTGGTCTCGACGAAGCTCACGAACAGCTTGCGCGGCCGCCCCTTGGTCGCGCGATACTCGGCCACGCGCGCCACGTTCGCCATCACGTCCTCGAACTCGTCGAGCCCGTGCACCTTGGCGTAGGTCGCGCGATCGCCGGCATTGATCGAGAATTTGAGGCTATCGAGCCCGGCCTCGAGCGTCGGGATGATGCGCGACGAGGTGGCGCGCCCGCCGTTCGAGGAAAGATAGACGTAGTCGTAGCCGAGCGTCTTGGCCGCACTGACATAGTGCGGCAACCGGCGGTTCAGAAACGGCTCGCCGCCGCTATAAAACGAAACCGTGCGGATGCCGGCGGCGTAGCCCTCGCGCAGCACCCGTTCGACCATCGCATCGTCCATCACGACGCGACGCCGGCTCATCACCGGGTTCTGGCAGAAATAGCAGCGGTGGTTGCACGAATTGTTGACTTCGATGCTGAGTTTCTCGGGCAGCGGCGGCGTCGGCGTGCGGCGCGCGACGGTGAGCCGCTTCTCGACCTCGCCGGCGATGAAGCCGTCGTGTTTCTGGGTGTTCGCATCGGACATTTCGCCGTACCTCGCTTATCTGAACGACGCGACCCGCGCCGGCGCCGCAGCACCGGACTCCGTTTCGCCGGCGGCCGCGCCGAGGGTGCCGAGCAGGTTCTCGACGCAGGCCTCGACGGCGCGCGGCGTGTACGCGGTCTTGTCATGATAGGTGTAGTCTTCCATGTCGAACGACGTCTCGACGATCGCGCGCAGGAAGCGGCGCCCGGCGCGCTTGGCCGCTTCGGCGTCGAAGTGCGGATCGAACGCGCGGCGCAGCAGGCCGCGCAGCTCGGCCTGATCCGTGACCGTGAAGACGTGCGGCAGCCCGCAATAGAGGTTGTGCCGGCCGAAGCTGATGACCGGCTTGCCGAGCACCGCCGCTTCATGCCCGGTCGTGCCGACAATCACGGCCACGGCGCGCGCGCCCTGCACGGCGGCGAAGCCGGATTCGTCGATGTTGAGCATGACGACGTTCTTGAAGCTCGCGATCTGGTCGTAGAAATGCGGCGGCCGTCGGCCGATGCCGTAGGGCGTCTCCTTGACGGCGAGCGTCACGCCGGCCGGAAGATCGCGCGACAGCGACGCGATCGCTTCGAGCTGGAAGAAATGTTCGGGCGAGGTCTGATGAATCTGCGTCTCGGGCTCGGTCTGCAGCGCGTAGAAGACGTAAGAGCGGCCGGCGAGCGCGCTCAGCGGCACCGTCTGGCGGCCCTGGAGGCGCCGCCAATCGGCATAGCGGCGCGAGTAGAGGCGCAGCTCATCGCCGAGGTAATGGACCTTCGCCTTGTCGTAGCCGCGCACCCGCCAATAGGCGCGCTGCACGGTCCGCGTGGCCACCTGGCGGACGAGATTGGGGAACGTCATGATCTTGCGCGTGCGCGCGTGGTTGACCTGGGCCAGCAGGTAGGGCGCGAGCAGATCCTCTTCGCCTTCGGCCCTGCTGGCGTCGAGCTCGCGGTAGCGCTGCCATACTCGGCGCGAGCCGCGATACTCGTCATCGCCCCAGTAGTGGAAATTCTTGTGCCGCGAGCCGAACAGGCCGCGATAAGGAATGCCCAGACTGCGCGCGATGACGGCGATCTCGTTCCCGTTCGCGAGTACGAGGTCGATCTTCTTCTCGCCGAGCTCGCGGCGCCAAAACGCGACGAGGCGATTGTAAGCGTGCAGCAGCTTGTCGCCGGTGACGCTGTCGGCGATGCGCGAGCCCGGATGCCGGCTGCCCGCCAAGGCGTAGCCTCGGCCGAAATGCCGGTTGCCGACGGCGAGCCAGTGATAGGTCACACCCAGCGCATCCTCGTTCTGCCGCGCTTCAGCCACGATGTCCTCGGGCGGCGGCAGATCATCGCCGAGCGCGTCGACCAGGGGATTGGCCGAGGTGATGGTGCTCAGCACGCCATCGACATTCGCCTCGCGATAGAAGCGAAGCTGCTCTTTCAAGGCGCAATAGCCGTGGATCGTGGCCCCGAAACGGCGGCGCAGTTCGCGCGCCACGTCGAGCAGGAAGTGCGAAAGATCCGACCGCAGGACGAGGGCGACGTTGCGCGGCGCCGGGGAAGAGAGCACGGGCTGAATTGCGGAGAGTTCGGTCATCGCTCGGAACTAGATGCGCCCCTGGCGCTTCAGGTATTCGATCACGCGCTCGGCCAGGGCTTCGGCGGTCTCGCGATCCGAGTGGAGGCAGAGCTCGGGGGCCAGCGGCGGCTCGTAGGGCGAGTCGACGCCGGTGAAGTTCTTGATCCTGCCCTCGTCGGCCTTGCGGTAGAGGCCTTTGGAATCGCGGCGGCGGCAAAGCTCGATCGGCGCGTCCACGAAGATCTCGACGAACTCGCCTTCGGCCATGCGCTCGCGCGCCGCCTGCCGCTCGGCGCGGAACGGGGAAATCAGCGCCACGAGCACGAGGGCGCGGGCTGCGTGACGGCCGCGGCGTGGGTCACGATCGCGCCGCCCATCCCAGCGTCTCGGCCAGGTCGCCGACGTGGTGCACCTGGATCGCGTTCATGCGGTTGCCGGCGCGCGGATAGGAGCGGCCGGTGACGAGCAGCACGTCGTCGCGCGCGATCCTGCCGGAGCGGAAGAGCTCTTCGAGGCCCGCGGCAATGTGATCGGTGCTGGTGCGCGAGAACGGCGCCTTGACGCAGCAGCCGGTGGCGCCGGCGATGAGGTTGAAGCTGCGGGCCGCCCGCTGGTCGTTGCTGACGACCAAGAGCGGCTGCCTCGGCCGGCGCGCCGCAATGAGCCGCGCCGAATAGCCGGTGCGCGTGAAGACCACGATCTTCGTAATCGGCAGTTCGCGGCAGAGCAGCGCCGCCGCTTCGGCCATCGCGTTGGGCACGGCCTCGGGCGAGGCCATACGCATGCCGTCGAGCCTTGCCTGCACGTGCCGCTCGGCGGCGTCGGCGACTTGGCGCATGAGCCGCACCGCCGCCGCTGGATTGGCCCCGACCGCGGTCTCGCCCGAGAGCATCGTGGCGGCGCAGCCGTCGAGCACCGCCTGCGTGATGTCGCTCACCTCGGCCTTGGTCGGGAACGGGTTGCTGATCATCGTGTGCAGCATCTCGGTGGCGACGATCACCGGCTTGCCGTGGCGCAAGCCCGTTTCGAGGATGCGCTTCTGCATCAGCGCCACGTCCTCGAGGCCGGTCTCGACCGAGAGGTCGCCGCGGTCGATCATGATCGCGTCGGTGGCGGCGGCGATCTCCTCGAGGTGCTCGAGCCCGCCGCGGCTTTCGACCTTGGAGACGATGCGCGGCCACTTGTCGCCGGCGAGGGTGCGGACGGCCTCGATGTGTGCCGCCGATTCGACGAAGCTCACCCCGACGAAATCGACGCCCTGCGCGCGCGCGAAGTCGAGCATCTCGCGGTCGCGGCCGGTGACGAGATCGCCGCCCAGCTGCACGTGGGGCACGTTGATGCCCTTCTTGCTCTTGAGCTGGCCTTCGCAGTCGGCACGGCAGACGATGTCGCGGCCTTTTACCTCTTCGACCGTGAAGCGCAGCGTGCCGTCGTCGGCGAGGATCACATCGCCGGTGGAAAGATCGAGATGCAGGCGGTCGTTGGTGAGCGGCACTTTGGCAGAGCCGTCGTGGCCGGGCTCGGTCGTGAGCACGATGCGATCGCCCTTGGCGAAGCGCGGCTCGACCGCGAGCATGCCGGTCCGGATCTTGCGCCCCGGAATGTCGAGCAGCACGGGGATCTCGGGCACGGTCGCGCGCAGCAGGCGGATCGTGCCGGCGTGCCAATCGAGCGTGTTGTGGCTGCCGTTCAGGCGCGCCACGTTCATCCCTGCCTCGGCCAGTGCTCTCACCGCCTCTGGCTTGTCGGTCGCCGGCCCGATCGTGCAGACGATGCGCGTGGCGCTCACGGATCGTCCTCTTCGATGAAGAGCGGCAAGTCGCGGACGGCGGCCAGCACTTCGGGCCGAATGAGCCGCGGGTCGGGCGCGGCGCCGCCGACCAGCGTGGCGCGGATGTCCGTGCCGCTGATGTGGCGCACCGCATGCGGCGCCGTCCGCTCGTGCGGGCAGGTGCGCTCGGTGACGATCCCGTCGCAGAGGCTGCAGTGAAAGGGGCCGGAGAGGCACAGCACATGAATGCCGAGCTCGCCGTCGAAGCGCCGCACCAGCGCATGCGCGTCGTAGAGGCCGTAGTAGTTGCCGACGCCGGCGTGATCGCGGCCGACGATGAAATGCGTGCAGCCATAGTTGCGGCGGATGATGGCGTGGAACACCGCCTCGCGCGGGCCGGCGTAGCGCATCGTGGTGGTGAGCACGCCCAGGAGCACGCGTTCCTGCGGCAGGAACCCGCCGATCAGCGCGCGATAGCCGGCAACGATGGCGGCGGGCGTGTAGTCGCCGGTCTTCTTGCGGCCGATCAGCGGCTGGATGAAGAGGCCGTCGGCGATCTCGAGCGCGACGCGCTGGAGATATTCGTGCGCCCTGTGCGGCACGTTGCGGGTCTGGAAGCCCACGACCGTCGTCCAGCCGCGACGCGCGAATTCGGCGCGGGTCTCGTCGGGTCCGAGCTCCCACGCGCTCACATCGAAGGTCGCGCGGCGCTTCAACTCGATCGGGCCGCCGACGAAATGGTCGCCGCCGCGCATGAAGAAGCCGACGCCCGGATGCGCCACATCGGCCGTGCCAAACACCTGCCGCGACACCGCCTCCTTGTCGCAGGTGAAGATGCTCTCGGGCGAAAGCCGGCCCACTTCCTCGTTGCCGAAGACGAGCGCCACGCTCGGGCGCCCCTTGAGCCGCGCCGCGTCATCCTTGCCGACGTCGAGCACCACGGGCAGCGGAAATGGCGCCTCGGAGGGCAGCCGCATGCGGCCGACGACGCCGCGAAACTCGTCTTCGTTCATGAACCCGCCGACCGGGCGGAAGACGCCCAGTGCGAGCTTCTCGAGCTCGAGATACTGGCTGCGATTGAGGACGAGCTCGCTCACGCGCGCACCGCCCGCTTGGCGGTGGGAAGCATCTCCGGGAGTGCCTCGAGCACGCGGCGCGCCAGGAGGTCAGGCGTGGGCGCAGTGGCCGCGTCGATGATGAGATCGGGATTGAGCGGCGCGTGCCAGGGAATGTCGACGCCGACCACGTCCCTGATCTCGCCGCGGCGCGCGCGCGCGTAAAGCGATTTCGTCTCGCGCGCGGCGAGAAAGTCGATCTCGGCCTTCAAATAGATCTCGTAGTAGCCGGGCAGGTTGGCCCGGTTCCAGGCCAGCAGCTCAGGATTGGCGTAAAGCGCAGCCACCAGCACGTCGATGCCCTGGTCGGCCAACAGCTTGGCCATGCGCTGGACCCGCTGGATCTGGCGAATGCGGTCGGGCTCCTTGAAGCCCAAGTCGCTGCCGAATGCGGCCCGAATTGCGTCGCCGTCGAGCCGCACCAGCGCCGGACGCACGGGTTTCAGCAGCGCATTCAGCGCGGCAGCGAGCGAACTCTTGCCGCTGCCGGAAAGGCCGGTGAGCCA
>SBBV01000246.1 GCA_005240015.1 Candidatus Odyssella thessalonicensis
CGCCTCCACGGCCTCAGGCCGCGACGCGCTTGCCGACCGTCCGTCCCGGCGGGAAGGCGGCCGTCACCGTGGTCCCGAGGCCGGGCTGGCTCGTCAGCGAAATCGTTCCGCCGTGGAGCTCGACCAGCTCCTTGCAGAGCGGCAGCCCGAGCCCCGTACCCTCGCCGCTGATGCCCTTGTCGCGCCCGAGCTGAACGAACGGTTCGAACACGCGCGGGATATCGGCGGCTTCGATGCCGATGCCGGTGTCGGCCACGGTCAGCACGAGCCCGCCCTCGGCGTTGGCGGCGGCCGAGACACGCACGCTGCCGCCGCGCGGCGTGAACTTCACCGCGTTGGACACGAGATTGAGCAGCACCTGGCGGATGCGGCGGCGGTCGCCGACGAGCCGCGGGAGGTCCGCGGCCACGTCTTCCTCGAGCGTCACGGCGCCGCGCATGGCGCGCTCGCGCAGCATGAGGCACGCGGAGTGGACCGATGCGGCAAGGTCGACGTCGGCCTCCTCGAGCTCCATCTTGCCCGCCTCGGCCTTGGAGAGATCGAGGATGTCCTCGATCAGGCGCAACAGATGCTGGGCGCTGTCGCCGATGTCCTTGATGTAGTCGATGTAGCGCGGGACGCCGATCGTGCCGAACATCTCGCGGTTCATGATCTCCGAGAAGCCGATGATGGCGTTGAGCGGCGTCCGGAGCTCGTGGCTCATGTTGGCGAGGAACGCCGACTTCGTGGCGCTCGCCGCCTCGGCCTGGGTCTTGGCCTCCTTGAGCCGCTCTTCCTGCCGCATGGCGTCGGTGACGATGCGCGAGGAGCCGCGATAACCGCGGAAATTGCCCTGCGCGTCGAAGATCGGCTTGCCGCTGGTGGCGGTGTAGTGGATCTCGCCGTTGGCCATCCTGATCAGATAGACGAAGTCGCGGAACGGCTCATGGCGCTCGAGCGTGGCGCGGTGCGCGCGCCACTTCTCGGGATCCTGTTCCATGTCGAGCCCGAGCTCCCAGCGGCGCTTGCCGATCCCCTCGACCGGGTTTCCTGGCCCCACCCGCGCGCTCGACGAGAAGTAGGTGAAGCGGTGCTCCTCGTCCGTCTCCCAGAACCAGTCCGAGGCGGTGTCGGCGAAATCGCGGAAACGCGCCTCGCTCTGGAGCAGGGCCTCGCTCTGCCGCACCTGCTCGGTGATCACGCGCGACGAGCCGCGATAGCCGAGAAACGCGCCGTCGGCCGCAAGCTTCGGCTTGCCGCTCACCGCGACGTGGTGCACCTCGCCGCTGGCGACGCGGATCCTGTACTTGAAGTCGCGGAACGGCTCGCGGCGCTCGAGCTGCGCGCGGAATTCCCGCCACTTCTCGCTGTCACCGTCGACGGCGGCGGCAAGCTCCCAGCGCGTGCGGCCGATCGCGTGCTCGCGGTTGCCGCCGCGCAGCATGCTGACGCTTTCGGAGAGATACGAGAAGCGGTGCTCGGCGTCCGTCTCCCAGAACCAGTCGGAGGCGGTGCCGGCGAAATCGCGGAAGCGCTCCTCGCTCTCGCGCAGGAGCTCCTGCTGGCGCATCTGGTCGGTGATGCGCCGCGCCGAGCCGCGATAGCCCTGGAACTCACCCGTGGCGTCGAAGACCGGTTTGCCGCTGGCCGAGATGTACTCGATGCCGCCCTTCGCATTGCGCATGCGGAAGACGAAGTTGCGGAACGGCTCGTGGCGCGCCAGCTGCTCGCGATGCCGCTCCCACTTCTCCGGCTCCTCGGCGATATCGTCGGCATAATCCCAGCGCCGCTTGCCGATCACCGTCTGGTCGCGCACGTTGGGGCGCCGCTCGCTCGAGGAGAGATAGGTGAAGCGGTGCTCGCGGTCGCTTTCCCAGAACCAGTCCGAGGCGGTGTCGGCGTAGTCGCGGAAGCGCTCTTCGCTGGCGCGCAGCCGCTCGCGCTGCCGGACACCGTCGGTGATGATGCGGCCGCTCCCGCGATAGCCCTGAAAGCGGCCCGCGGCGTCGAATACCGGCTTGCCGCTCACGCTGATGACGTGCTCGGCCCCGGCCAGTGTCCTCAGCCGGTACACGAAATCGCGGAACGGCTCGCAGCGGTTGAGCGTCTCGCGGTGCTGGCGCCAGAAGGCGGCTTGCTCGGGCTCGGCGAAATCCCAGCGGCGGCGGCCGACGAGGTTCTGGGGCTCGAAGCCGAAGCGCTTGACGTTGTCCGAGATGAACGACAGCCGATGCTCGGCATCCGTTTCCCAGTACCAGTCCGAGGCGGTGTCGGCGAAATCACGGAAGCGCTCCTCGCTCTGGCGGATGCGCTGCTCCGAGAGCTTCCGTGCCGTGATGTCGCGCACCGTGCCCTCGTAGTAGAGCAAGCGCGCCTCGGCGTCGCGAACCTCCCACGCGTTTTCGCTGACCCAGACGCGTTCGCGCGACTTGTGCCGATACACCTCGGATTCGAAATTGTAGATGCGGCCGTGCTCGCGCAGCAGCCGCTTGAACTCGTCGCGGCGGCCCGGCTCGACGTACCATTCGCGCGCGATGTCGCCGACCGCCGCCAGCAGCTCGGCCTCGCTCGCATAGCCGTTGAAGCGCACGAGCGCCGGGTTGGCGCGGAGCTGCTTGCCCTCGGGCGTCGTGCGGTAGATGCCCTCGGCGGCGTTTTCCCAAATTTCGCGGTAGTCTCGCTCGGCCTGGCCGAGCTGCTCCTGGACCTCGATCAGCTCGCTGATGTCCTCGCCCGAGCCGATGTAGAACGCGGGCTTGCCGTCCGCACCCGGAACCGCCACGGCGCTGAGCCGCACCCAATAGAGCGTGCCATCCCGCCGGCGGTGGCGCGCGACGAAGCCCGAGACCCGGCCCTCGGCGGCGAGCTTGGCCTTGAAGCGCTCGCGTTCGCGGGGGTCGACGTAGATCTGCTGCGCGATGTCGCTGACCGCGGCCACTGCCTCCTCGGGCGTGGCATAGCCCATGGTCTCGGCGCAGCGCGGATTGACGCGCAGGTAGCGTCCGTCGGGCGTCGTCTGCCAGATGCCGACGGCGACGTGATCGAAGATCGTGCGGAAGATGTCGTCGGCTTTGCTCGGGCACGCAGCCAGGGCGGCGCCCGCCCCAGCCATCTCGCCGAGGGAGTCGGGGGGCGACTTCGCCCCGTGCGCTTTGCGCGGGCGACCGAGCATGAATTCACCCGCCGGGCCCCCTTCTTGCCCGGCGTCCACTCCCTAGTGAGGGAAGCCTGTAGGCCGAGCCCCGGTCTCGCGTCGGGTGCCCGATGACCAATCCGCTTCATTTTGCGGTGATTGGGGTAAAAAAAGCGTAAAATATCTGCGCGACTGCTGGTTCCCGAGCGCCGACAGCACTTTACCGCAGCGATTCCAGTCGCCCGGCGGTCACGACGCGGCGCGTAGCCGGGCCGGCATAGACCCCGCGCTCGGTGACGACGTAGTCGATACGTCCATCGGCGAGCGCGCGCAGGCACTCCTCGGGCCGGTTGATGATCGGCTCCTCGTGCACGTTGAAGCTGGTGTTGATGAGGATCGGGAGGCCCGTCCTGCGCTCGAAGGCCTTCAGGATGTCGTAGTAGAGCGGGTTCCAGGCGCGGCGGATGGTCTGCGGCCGCGCCGTGCCGTCGACGTGTACCACCGCCGGGATGCGCTCACGCCAGCCCGGCTGGACGTGCGCGGTGATGGTCATGAAGCGCGCCGCGTAGGCCTTGGCGCGGCCCAGCTTGAACACCGTGTCGGCGTCTTCCTCGGCTACCACCGGCGCGAACGGCATGAACTCGGAGCGCTCGAGCCGTTTGTTGAGCGTGTCGTTGATCGCGGCGTCGGCCGGCGTCGCCAGGATCGAGCGCGCGCCGAGCGCGCGCGGACCGTACTCCATGCCTTTGGCGTAGAGGGCGACGATGCCGCCCCCGGCGATGAGCTTGGCCGCCGTATCCACCGGGGCGCCGGGCACGGGCGCGATGCCCGGCGCGCCGGCGAGCACGCGATCGATGCCGTCGCCGAAGTCGCGCCCGTAGTAGAGCGTCTCGAGCGGATGGCGGTGCTTGAGCCACGTCGCGAGCCCATCGCGCTCGAGCAGGAACTTCAAAACGCCGCCGGCGGCCAGGCCCTGGTCGCTCATCGCCGGGTAGATGAAGACCTCGTCGACCGGTAATTCCTCGGCCAAGCGCTGGTTCAAGCGCACATTGGCGAAGATGCCGCCGGCGAGGCCGAGCTTCCGCGCGCCGCTCTGCTCGAGCAGGCGCGCCACGGCCGCGATCACGAATTCCTCGAGGAAGCGCTGGATCGAGGCGGCAACGTCCTCGCGCTTGGCGCCCTTGAACAGGTCGAACAGGAACTGGCGCATCATCGGGTTGTCGGGGAAGTCGCTCCAGATCTGCCCTGCCCCGTCGACGCGGAAATGCTTGGCGATCGCCTCGTAGAAGATCGGCGCGCCCCACGCGGCGAGCCCCGTGGTCTTGCCTTCGTGGCGGTTGATGCGGAAGCCGAGCGCCTGGGTCGCATAACCATAGGCGAGCCCGACGCTGTCGATGCGCATCGGGCGCCGGAGCTCCTCGTCGCCGCCAAACAGCTCCTTGATCCGTCCGTCGGCGAAGACGCGGTGGCTGTACTGCACGTTGTCGCCGCCGCCATCGCCCGTATAGAGCAGCGCCTTGTCCCAATCGGTATGGAACAGCGTTGGCAGCGCGTGCGCCTCGTGGTGATTGAAGAAGCGCACCGGGATGCCCGGCTTCATGCCGAGCGCGGCGAGGAAATCGCCGGCGCGGAACATCGCTTCGGAATCCGAGCGCCGGTAGCGCACGCATTCCCGCTCCATGCTCTTGTGCTTCTCCTTGCCGAAGAGGCGCCGGACCTTCGCCTCGAGCTCCCGGTTCAGCGGCAGGTGGCTGTAGAAGCGCGCCGGGAACGCCGCGCGGCCCAGCACGAGCGCGCCCACGTCCTTCCTGGCGACGCCGGCGATCGCGAGGCATTCGTCAATGGCCTCGGTCGGCACGCGCCCGCCGTCGATCTTCCGCCGCGTCATCCGCTCCTGCGCCACCGCGGCGAGGAGCCGGTAGTCGTCGTAAAGCGCGGCGCAGGCGTCGTGATAGCCCGAATGGACTCCGAGGATGAGCATGCTGTCAGAGGATCAGGGTATGGCGGCAAAAGACATGAAAGCCGTCATCCTGAGCGAAGCGAAGGATCCCGCTTCAACCGCCAACGCCATTGGCGCGGAGACCAGATCCTTCGCTTCGCTCAGGATGACGGAAACGATGGGGCCCATACTGAATTTCGCGGGCAAGTTCAAATGCTCATCCGCCGAGCTTTCTTGCCAACAGCTGATTGACCAGCTGCGGATTGGCCTTGCCGCCGGTCGCCTTCATCACCTGCCCCACGAACCAGCCGGCGACCTTGGTTTCGCCGGCCTTGTACTTGGCGACCTGGGCGGGATTGGCGGCGATGACCTTGTCGATCGCGGCCTCGATCGTACCGGTGTCGGTGATCTGGCGGAGGCCCCGGGCCTCGACGATGGCGGCGGGGTCTTTGCCGGTCGCGAACATCTCGTCGCAGACGTCCTTGGCAATGCGGCCCGAGATCGTGTTGTCGGCGATCAAGTCGATGAGCCTGCCGAGCGCTGCCGCCGAGATCGGCGAGCTGGCGATATCGAGGCCGGCCTTGCCAAGCCGCGCGAACAGCTCGTTGATGGTCCAGTTGGCGGCGAGCTTGGCGTCGCGGCCCTTGGCCACCGTCTCGTAGAAATCGGCGGTCTCCCTCTCGGCGACGAGGACCCCGGCATCATAGGCTGAGAGCCCGTAGTCGCGCATGAAGCGCTCCTTCTTCGCGTCGGGCAGCTCGGGCAGCCCCGCCTTGATCTCCGCGATCCATTTCGGCTCGAGCACCAGCGGCAGGAGATCGGGATCGGGAAAATAGCGGTAGTCGTGCGCCTCCTCCTTGGTGCGCATCGGGCGCGTCTCGCCCTTGGCGCTGTCGAAGAGCCGCGTCTCCTGGTCGACCCTGCCGCCGTCCTCGAGCACCTCGATCTGGCGGCGCGCCTCGTAGTCGACCGCCTGCTTCACGAAGCGGATCGAGTTCACGTTCTTGATCTCGCAGCGCGTGCCGTATTCGGCCGACCCTGCGCGCCGCACCGAGACGTTCACGTCGGCGCGGAGATTGCCCTTCTCCATGTCGCCGTCGCAGGTGCCGAGATAGCGCAGGATCGAGCGCAGCTTCGCGAGATAGAGCCCGGCCTCGTCCGCGCTGCGGAGATCGGGCTTCGAGACGATCTCCATCAGCGCCACGCCGGCGCGGTTGAGATCGACGAAGGTGCGGCGCGGGTCCTGGTCGTGGAGGCTCTTGCCGGCGTCCTGTTCCAGATGCACGCGCTCGATGCCGACGCTCTTGGTCGAGCCGTCGTCGAGGTCGAGCACGAGCGCGCCCTCGCCCACCACCGGCTGCTTGTATTGCGAGATCTGATAGCCGGGCGGGAGGTCGGGGTAATAGTAGTTCTTGCGGTCGAAGACCGAGCGGAGATTGATCTTCGCCTTCAAGCCGAGCCCGGTGCGGATCGCCTGCTCGACGGCAACGCGGTTGATGACCGGCAGCATGCCGGGCATGGCCGCATCGACGAGCGAGACCTGCGTGTTCGGCTCGGCGCCGAATTCGGTGGAGGCGCCCGAGAACAGCTTCGACTGCGCCGTCACCTGGGCATGGACCTCCATGCCGACGACGACTTCCCACTTCCCGGTGCGGCCTTCCAAGAGATTGGCGGACATTGCGATTTGCTAGATGGCTTGCGTAGGGGCGGGTTTCAAACCCGCCTCTTGATAGCGCATCGAGCTTGGGCGCGCATCACCTGCGGCGCTTTCGCTTGCGGAGGTCCTTGTACCAGGTCACGCGGCCGCTGCTCTTGAACCCGTGCTTCGCATACCAGGCAGCGAGGCCTCCCTTGGCTTGCGCATGCGGCGTCAGCACGATCTCGACGTCGTGGTAGCCGCGCGCCCGCGCCCAGGCGAGGCATGCGTCGACCAGCGCGCTTCCGACACCACAGCGCCGCCATTCTGGCAGCACATAGATGTCCTCGAGCTCGCCATAAAGCCCGACTTCGAGTCCGTATGCCGTGCTCATCGCCGCGGCGCCGATGATGCGTCCGCCCGCCTCCGCGACGAACGCGGGCGTGTCATTGCGGCGCAGTACGCCGGCCAAGGTGCGGGGC
>SBBV01000019.1 GCA_005240015.1 Candidatus Odyssella thessalonicensis
AATTCGCCGATCTCTTGACCCGCCGCGAACGGGCTGCGGCAGAGCGCGCCGGCGGCGACGGCATCGCGCCCATCGAGCAGGCGGCGCCCGCGGCGGGTCAAGAGATCGGCGAATTCGCGAGGAAACCGGTCCAAGGGGCGGCGCCGCTGTGATATAGTTCATAGCAACGCAGGAGCCGCCGTATAGAGTGCGCGGCCTTGCGCAGATCAGAGCTGCGCTTATCCCATTCGCCATTCCGGAGCTACCCTCATGCCTATTTCGAACGCGGCCTCTCGCGCCGCCTTTATTGCCGCGGCCTTGATCGCATTCACGGCCGGCACCGCCTCGGCGGAAGGCATCAACCCCCTGCCGCCGGGGCCCGGCCCCTCGCGGGGCGACCAGCCCGCGCCGCCGGCCGCCGCCGGCGATCGCGTGACCGCAGCCGTCGTCATGCAGCAGCTGCGGGCCATGGGCTATCAGGCCGAGCTCAGCACCGGATCCGACGGCGATCCCCGCATCATCACCACCGTCGATGGCTACAGATGGGGGATCTTTTTCTATGGCTGCGCCAAGGCGGGCGCGAGCGAGCAACGCTCTTGCCTGAGCCTGCAGTTCTACTCGAGCTACACGCTGCAGCAGCCGGTCTCGTCTTTCACCATGAACAAGTTCAACGCCGAGAACCGCTACATCCGGGCCTTTACCGGCCAGACCAACGAGGGCCCGGCCGCGCGCATCTCGATGGACGTGATGTTCGCCGACACCGGCGCCGATCCGGGCCGGAACTTCCGCGCACATTTCAACATGATGAAGCACCAGACGATCCAGTTCCGGAAGCTCATCAACTTCAACTAGAGCAGGGCGCGGGCCTCGCGCGGGGCGGGCTTCGGCCCGCCCTTTTGCTTTCAGGCGCCGGCCAACGTCTTGGCGATGATCTCTTTGACCGTGGCGCGCGCCCGCTCGATCACGGCGGCGCCGGCCTTGGAGGGTGCCCCCGCGTCGTAGGGCGGCTGCGGATCGTATTCGATGCAGAGCTGCGCGGCCTTGGCGACCTCGTCGCCGGCGATCTGGCCGACGAGCCAGAGGGCCATGTCGATGCCCGAGGAGACGCCGGCCGAGGTGACGATCTTCCCTTGCGGGATCACGCGCCGCTCGCGGTATCGGGCGCCGAAGGATTCGAGCGTGGCGCTCGAATTCCAGTGCGTCGTCGCCTCGAGGCCCGTCAGCAACCCGGCCGCGCCGAGCAGCAGCGAGCCGGTGCAGACCGAGGTCGTCCATTGCGTGCGCGCATGAATCCTGCGCACCCAGTCGAGCACCGGCGCGTCCTTGAGCAAGAGCCGCACGCCCGGCCCGCCCGGCACGATGAGGATGTCGGTCTCGCCCGCCTGGTCGAGCGTCTTCTCGACCGTGAGCGCGAGGCCGGTCGGCGCGGCGCGGATCGGGCCTTTCTCCTTGCCGACCCAGACGATCTCCGCACCCGGGACCCAGCTCAGCACCTCGATCGGCCCCACGATGTCGAGGACCGTGATCTTGTCAAAGATAAGCGCGGCGATTTTCATGGCGCGGGCTCCCCTGCCGGAATGCGCGCGGGAATGCTAACACTGGAGCGCCACTCCCGATAGCGGGCCATGCCCTACGCCTCCCTCCGCGATTTCATTGACGACCTCGAACGCGCCGGCGACTTGAAGCGCGTGGCGGCGCCGGTCTCGCCGCATCTCGAGATGACCGAGATCCAGACGCGGCTTCTCGCCGAGCAGGGGCCGGCCGTGCTGTTCGAGAACGTGGTCGGCGCGGATGGCGCGCGTTCGCCGATCCCGGTGCTCGTGAACCTGTTCGGCACGGTCGCGCGCGTGGCGCGCGCCATGGGGAAGAAGCCAAGTGAGCTGCGCCAGTTGGGCGAGACGCTGGCCTTCCTGCGTCAGCCCGAGCCGCCGGCGAGCTTGCGCGAGGCGCTCGAGATGGGCCCGTCGCTGTTGAAGACCGTGCTGGCGATGAAGCCCAAGACGGTTTCGCGGGCGCCCTGCCAGGAGGTCGTGTGGAAGGGCGGCGAGATCGACCTCGGCCGGCTGCCGATCCAGACCTGCTGGCCCGGCGAGCCGGCGCCGCTGATCACCTGGCCGCTGGTGGTGACGCTGGGGCCGCATCCCAAGCAGGATCGCGCCGACGATTTCAACCTCGGCATCTACCGCCTGCAGGTGACCGGCAAGGACACGACCCTGATGCGCTGGCTGCGCCACCGCGGCGGCGCGCAGCATCATGCCCGCTGGAAGTCCGAGCAGCGGCCGGAGCCGTTTCCGGCGGCGGCCGTGATCGGCTGCGACCCCGCCACCATGCTCGCGGCGGTCACACCCGTGCCCGACACGATGAGCGAATACCAGTTCTCGGGCCTGCTGCGCGGCCGAAAGGCCGAGCTCGTCGATTGCGTATCGGTGCCGCTCAAGGTCCCGGCCGCGGCCGAGATCGTGCTCGAGGGCCACGTGGCGCTCGACGAGTTCGGCGACGAGGGGCCCTACGGCGACCACACCGGCTACTACAATTCGGTCGAGCGCTTCCCGGTCTTCCGGCTCTCCGCCATCACGATGCGCCGGCAGCCGATCTATCTCTCGACCTTCACGGGGCGGCCGCCCGACGAGCCTTCCGTCCTCGGCGAGGCGCTCAACGAGCTGTTCATCCCGCTCTTGCGCCAGCACTTCCCCGAGATCGTCGATTTCTGGCTGCCGCCCGAGGGCTGCTCCTACCGCGTCGCCGTGGTCGCGATGAAGAAGGCGTATCCGGGCCACGCCAAGCGCATCATGTTCGGCGTGTGGTCCTATCTGCGCCAGTTCATGTACACGAAATGGGTCATCGTTGTGGACGACGACGTCGACGCGCGCAACTGGAAGGACGTGATCTGGGCGATCGCGACGCGCATGGACCCGGCGCGCGATACGACCATCGTCGAGAACACGCCGATCGACTATCTCGACTTCGCCTCGCCGGTCTCGGGCCTCGGCGCCAAGATCGGCCTCGACGCCACCGGCAAATGGCCCGGCGAGACCAAGCGCGAATGGGGCCGCAAGATCCGCATGAGCGACGACGTGGTGCAGAAGGTCGACGCGATGTGGAAGGATCTGGGGCTGCCGGGCAGCGGCAACGCGATCTGGAAGTAGACGCCCCCTCCCCCCGTGTCAGGCGTTAACAAACGTAAACATTCGTCAACGTAAACATCCGGCGGCACGGTTCGCCGGCCATGCCGGCTTGTACCGGGCGACGCCCTCCGAAGCCGACAAATGCCGACAATAGCCCACAAATGCCGACATTTCTTATCTTATAAGGTAGGCTTTTGTCGTCATTTGTCGGCTTTTGTAGGCTTTTCGCGCCATTTTCGCGCGACCGATGTAGGCTTTTGTGGGCTTCCGTGTCGGCTCTTGTCGGCTTTTGCCATGGGCGCCGCGCGCCGCATCGACGGAGCGCTCACCGGAGCGGTGTTTCCTCGTTCCACACGGCGCCCACCCGCGAACGACCGCGCGTCGCGTGGTCTGAAGTTCGATGCACAGTTCCAAAGAGCCGCGGCGTGCTCGCTGGGAGACGAGCATCGTCCGCCCGGCCTGTTTCAGGCCGAACGTCCCCTTTAGAACATTTCAAGAACAAAGTCAAGCGCTAGTTTGTGCTCGGCGAGCTTGCCGATCGAGACCCGCGTTGTGGACGCAGAATCTGTTCAAGCTCAGAAAAATCCTGTCGTTCCCGCGAACGCGGGGACCCATGCCGCCGGCGACGTGGTCGCAACGCAAGAGCGGTGCCAAATCGCGCAGGGCGCGATTTGGCCGGAAGCCCAGCTCTTGCTGAGCGAAAGCGGGGACCCGGACGCCCCGCGCGCGATCGTGAACAGTCGTGAACGGCGCGGCACCGGAAATGCCCTGCGCCGACGGACCCCGAGCATGGGCACATCCTTAACCTCGACTCGTATTAATTAGGCACACACGAAGCGGTGCCGGATGCGTCTCCACGTGCCTGCCAAGCCCTTTCGCGTCCTTTCGCTCGACGGCGGCGGAACCTGGGCGCTGATCCAGGGCAAGGCGCTCGGCGCCATCTATGGCGGCGACACCGACGGCTGGTCGATCCTCGACCGTTTCGATCTTGCGGCAGCGAATTCGGGCGGGGCACTCGTGCTCGCCATGCTGCTCAAGGGCATGACGCCCAACGAGATCGTGGCCCTCTTCCGCGACCGGCGCGAGCGCGCGCTGATCTTCGAGCGCAACGCGATCGTCGACCGCGCGCTCGGCAGCCTGTTCGGCTTCGGCCCGCGCTATCACGCGCCGGGGAAGATGAACGGCCTGCTCGACATCTTCCAGCGCACGCGCGGCCGTTGGGGACCCGAATTCGCGGCGCTGCCGCTCGACCTCATTGCCGCCGGCCTCAACGCCGAGCGCGCGCAGAAGGGGCTCGGCCCCTTCCACTTCCTCATCACGGCGTTCGACTTCGACGCCGAGCGCACGGTGTTCTTCCGCTCGGACCCCGGGAGCGCGGCCGCGCATTTCCGCGGCGCGCCGGTGCCGACCATCGCCGGCGCGCTCCATGCCGCCACCAACGCGCCGGTGCGCTACTTCAACCGCCCGGCCCAGGTCGAGTTCGCCGACGGCTCGGCGGTGAACTACTGGGACGGCGCCGTCGGCGGCTACAACAACCCGATCATGGCCGGCGTGATCGAGGCGCTGGCGGCCGACCCCGCGCGCCGCGACACGATGCAGGTGCTTTCGCTCGGCACCGGCAATACGCGCCTGCCGGTCGTCGCCCCCGACTGGCCCGGCAATGCGCCGTGGGCGGTGCGAAGGAAGCCGCTGCGCGGCCTCGACAGCGTGCGCGTGGTGAGCGACCTCCGCAAGCTCACCGCGGCGATCATGGCCGACCGCCCCGAGGCCGCCGGCTACGTGGCGCACATAGCACTGGGCGAGCCGGTGGCGACGCCCGACGGCGCCGGTGTGCGCGCCTCGCGCATCGTGCGCATGAACCCGATGGTGCAGCCGCGCCACGCCGGCGAGGACGCCGCGCGGCAGCCGCGCTGGGAGCCCTACGAGTGGTTCGCCGAGCTCTCTGCGGCGCGCGGCAAGACGCTGTTCGAGCGGCTGGTGACGCTCGACATGGATGCAGTCACCGACGAAGAGATGCAGGATATCGAGCGCCTCTCGGATCTCTGGCTCGCCGGCAAGGTGCCGAATCAGCCGGTCTATTCCGACGATCGCTTTGCCCCGGTGATCGGGCACGGCTGGTTCGCCGAGGCGCTCGCCGCCTGGCGCGCGCTCGACGTCGTCGAGGAGCCGGCGGCCGAGGCGCCGCAAACGAGCCGCGCGCGAACCGCGCTCGAGCGCTTCTTCGGCTGGCTTCGCCTCTGGCGCCCGCGCGCGCGTGCGGAAGCGGGCCCGGTGGCGGTCGCGACGCCGCTTCCGAAGCCCGCCGCCGCCGCCGCGCCCAGCATCATTCCCGGCCGCGCGCCGGTGGATTGAGAGAGATCTACCACCGAGGACACGGAGGGCACGGAGAGGAGTTCTTTCGGGCGCCGAAGGCGTGCATTCTTCCTTCGTCGGTGCTCTCCCTGTCCTCCGTGGTTCTAACCTTTCTTCTTTCCGCCCCTAGCGCAGGCATTGTCCATAATCAGCGCTCGGCCAAGCCGCGCATCGGCGTTGCTTTTGCGCCACAGCCGATATGATTTTTTGCGGCCGTCTTCGCCGCGTCTTAGCCAAATCCGCAAATCCGCCGCATTGCGCGGCGCGCGCAGCGGGATTTTTCCGCGGCGGGAATCCCCGCCGCCTTAATGACGTTGTGCGGCTATCCTCGTGAAATGCATCGCGGAGGATGCACATGCTTAACCTTACATCCGTAGACAATCGTACAAGGGGATTCACGAATTAACGACACGGATCGGTAAGCGTTTTCGGGGAGAGTGCTTGCCATGCCGACAGCATTCGTTACCGGTGCCACGGGCTTTCTCGGCCTGAACTTGGTCGAGCAGCTCTCCGAGCGCGGCTGGGTCGTGGTGGCGTATCACCGCCCCACCTCCGATACCGCCCGCCTGAGTCAATTTCCGGTCCGCCTCGCCGAGGGCTACATCGCGGATTTCGACGCGGTGGCCAACGCGATGCCGCAAGGTGCCGACGCGGTGTTCCACCTCGCCGCCAACACCTCGGTGTGGTCGCGCCGCAACGCCGAGCAGACGCGCGACAACGTCGACGGCACCAAGGCCGTGATCGCCGCCGCGCGCGCCAAGGCGGTGAAGCGCGTGATCCACGTCTCGTCGTGGTCGGCCTACGGCCTCGAGCACGCGACGATCCACGAATCGACCTCGCAATCGGGCCAGTTCTCGAAGGTCAACTACGTGCGCTCGAAGGCGCTGGCCGAGCAGGAGATGAAGCGCGCGGCGGCCGAAGGCCTGCCGGCCGTGATCGTGAACCCGGCGCACATCCTGGGGCGCTACGACCACAAGGGCTGGGGCCGCATGTTCGCGCTGGTCGCGACCCGCAAGCTGCCCGGCATCCCGCCCGGCAGCGGCAGCTTCTGCCACGCCGAGGCGGTGGCGCGCGCGATGATCGCCGCCGTCGACCGCGGCCGCGTCGGCCACAACTACCTGATCGGCGGCTGCGACGCGAACTTCGCGGACGTCATCCGCTTCATCGGCGATCTCGCCGGCCAGCCGGTGCCGAAGCGCACCTTGACGCCGTTCTCGATCCGCGTCGTGGCGCGGTTCAAGGCGCTCGTCGCCGCCGTCACCGGCCGCGAGCCGGACCTGACGCCCGAGGCGGCCGAGCTGATCCTCGCCCATCCGCGCATCGTCTCAACCAAGGCGCGCGACGAGCTCGGCTATCAGCCGACCTCGCTGCGCCTGATGCTCGACGACGCCTATCGCTGGCTGCGCGGCGAGGGTTATCTCTCGGTCGCCACCGAGGCGCTCGCGCCCAACCCGCAGCGCCGGCCCGCTCTCGCCGAGCGCTGAGGCGCGGCGGGCTCACCGCCCGGCCCCTGCTCCATTTCGTCATCCCGACCGGAGCGGTCGCGCTCTCTTGGGCGCGCCGCGGAGCGGAGGGATCGCGTGCGCGTGGGGCGCGATCCCTCCACTCCGCGAGCCGCCCGAGCGGCTCGCTCCGGGCGGCATGACGATCGTGGTTTGGTTCTTTTTCTTGGTGCCTTGGTGTCTTGGTGGTCTTACCCTGTAGCGGCCGGCAAGGGTCTTACCGGGAGGGACACCATGAATCGCCGCATGTTCGCCGCCGTCGTCGCCGCCGCGCTGCTGGCGCCAGGTGCCGCGCTGGCGCAGGCCAAGACGCACAGGGTCGCGATCCACGTCGACGACAGCGACCCGCCGCGCATCAACCTCGCGCTCAACAATGTCGAGAACATCCAGAAATACTACGCCGCCAAGGGCGAGAAGGTCGCGATCGAGGTCGTCACCTACGGCCCCGGCCTCGTCATGCTGCGCGCCGACACATCGCCGGTGAAAGAGCGCGTCGCGGCGATGAGCCTCGAATATCCCGAGCTGCGCTTCTCGGCCTGCGAGAACACGCGCGCCGGCATGGCCAAGCGCGAAGGCAAGGCCGTGGAGCTCGTGAAGGAGGCGACCTCGGTGCCCTCGGGCGTGATCCGCCTGATCGAGCTCCAGGAGCAGGGCTGGAGCTACATCCGGCCGTGACGACGCATTGCCGTCCGTAGGGGCGGGTCGGGGACCCGCCCCTACGCATTTTTCCGCGCCCGTGCTGAAATCGCACCATGTCCAAGAACAGGGCCCCGCTCGCACGCATTCGCATCACGTTCGAGCCCGACATCTCGCTGGGCCCGGGCAAGGCGCGGCTGCTCGAGGGCATCCGCGATTTGGGTTCGATCGCCGCGGCCGGACGGCGCATGGGCATGAGCTACAAGCGCGCCTGGCTCCTGGTCGAGCAGATGAACGCCGCGTTCCGGGCGCCGCTCGTCGCCGCGGCCAA
>SBBV01000035.1 GCA_005240015.1 Candidatus Odyssella thessalonicensis
CAACCCCGACAAGATCGCGGCGACGCTCGCGACGCTCCACGCATTCCCCGGCCGGCTGCTCGTGATGTTCCAGCCGCACGGCTTCGGGCCGCTGAAGCTGATGCAGGACGCGTTCATCGCCGGCTTCGCCGAGAACCTGCGCGACGGCGATACGCTGATTATGCCCGAGCCGGTCTATTACGGCGGCACGGTCAAGCGCGAGGTGACGAGCCAGGACATCGCCGGCGCCGTCGCCGCCCGCGGACGCGCCGCTTTCGCATTTCCGGACCGCAAGGCGTGCGGCGACAAGCTCGTCGCCCTCGCCCGCCCCGGCGACCGCATCGTCGTGATGGGCGCGCGCGACGACACGCTGGCGGAATTCGCGGCCGAGCTCGTGCAACGGCTGGCCTGAGGCATTCGAGGCCCGCTAGAGTCGCCTCCGCCCATGTCCGGCATCGGCAGAACCGTCGTCACGCTCGACACCGCGCAGGCCCGGCGCCTCTGGCTCAGGGCGCAACGGCTCGACGAACCCGCGCCGTTCGGCGGCGGGCCTGCGGCCACGCGCGCCGCGGTCGAGCATTTGGGCTATGTGCAGATCGACACGATCAACGTGATCGAGCGCTGCCATCATCAGATCCTCTACACCCGGATTCCGGACTATCGACGCGAGCACCTGCACCAGGCGCAGGCCATCGACAAATCCGTCTTCGAGTACTGGACCCACGCGCTTTCCTACGTGCCGACGCGCGACCTGCGCTTCTTCCTGCGCGCGATGAAGCACGATTGGCAGCGCCGAAAGCCCTGGTTCGCGGCGGTGACGCAGGCGGATTTCCGCAAGGTGCTGCGCCTCCTCCGCAAGAACGGGGCGCTCACGATCCGCGACATCGACGACGACGTCTTGCGCGAGAGGGATCATCCCTGGGCGAGCCGCAAGCCCTCGAAGCGCGCGCTGCAGCTCGCCTTCTTCAAGGGCGTGGCGACGGTGAGCCAGCGCAGCGGCATGCTCAAGACCTACCAGCTCATGGAGCGCCATTTCGGCTGGGAGAGGCCGCCGGCGGCAGCCTCCGAGCGGGAGAGCGTCGAGTATCTCCTCGATCGCGCGCTTCGCACGCAGGGCGTCGTGAGCCTGGACTCGGCCTGCTATCTCGATGCGCCGCGCAAGCCGGCGATGCGGCAGCTGATCGAGGCGCGGCGGCGCCGCGGCGCGCTCGTGTCCGTGGCGCTCACGGGCGCCGAGAAGCTCGAGCATTGGGCGGAGCCCGCGGCGCTCGAGGCCGCCTCCGGCACCGGCCTGGAACTCGTCCATATCCTCTCGCCGTTCGATCCGCTCATCCATCAGCGGAAGCGGCTCGCGCTCTTGTTCGGCTACGACCACGTCTTCGAGGCTTACGTACCCAGGGCCAAGCGCCGTTTCGGCTACTTCGCGCAGCCCGTGCTCGTCGGCGACGAGATCGCGGCCGTGCTCGACTTGAAGACCGACCGCGAGCGACAGAAGCTGCTGCTCCAGCAATGGACCTGGATCGGCAAAGCCCGGCGCCGCGCACGCAAGGCGCAGATCGAGCAAGCGCTCGACCGATTCGAGCGTTTCCAGCTCGCGCGCTGAGCGCGGAGCCACGAAGTTCCTTGCTTCAGCGGAATTTGATGCGCGGAGCGCCGGTCGCCTGCTGGGCTCACACTGGAACCCGGCAGAAAGGGGCGCGTATCTAAGCGTCCCAGTCTCAGCGCCGCCGCCTTTGTGCGCTACGCGGAAGGGTTGTTCCATGATCGGTATTTATCGCAGGCGATCGGGTGTGCTGGTCGCCGCCGCACTGGCCACGCTGGGCGCCTGGAGCGCTCCCGCGGCCACTGCCAGCGACGTCCAGACGGACGCACGCACGCTCATCCAATCGATGTGGGAGTCGGTCGTGCCCATCCTCGCCGACAAGGGGATGGCCCCGGCCGCGCGCGAGGCCCGGTTCGCGGCGATCTACCGCGCCAACTTCGACGGCGCCGCGATCGCAAGCGCGGTCGCCGGCCCCGCCTGGCAGCAGGCGACGCCGGAGCAGCGCGCGCGCTTCCTGCGCACGTTTGAGATCTACGTCGTCAAGGTCTACGCCGGCCAGTTCGCGAACTACAGCGGCGAGCGGCTCATCGTCGCCGGCAGCGAGCCCGAGCGCGACGGCGCGATCGTGACGACGCACATCGTGGATGCGGCAGCGCGCGGGCAGCGCCGGCCCGAACTCAAATGGCGCCTGCGCCCGGCGGCAGGCGGCCTCAAGGTGCGCGACGTGCTGTTCGAGAACATCAGCATGGCGCTCAACCAGCGCCGCGAATTCGCCGCCGTCCTGCAGCAGCGCGGCGGCACGCTCGACGGCCTCACCGCCGCGCTCGACGAGAAGATCGCGAGCCTCAGCAAGCGAAACTGAGCGAGCGGGCTGCCGCCCGCCGCCCAATCCGGCCCGCGCTCAAAAGTCCGGCCGGCGCGTTCCCGCGCGCCGGACCCGGCGGCCGCGCGCTTGACTTCCCAAATTCAATGTATTTACAGTTCATCCAATTCATGGGCGGCGTCGAAGGGCCGCCGAGGGAGGAGTGCCGTGCAACGATCCGCGCTGCTTTTGGGCGCCGCGTCGGCGCTTCTCGTGTCCGCTGCCTCGGCGCAGGAACTGCGCATCGGCTATCTCAACACGACGACGGGGCCCGGCGCCATCATCGGCCAGGACATGGCCCGCGGCTGGCAGCTCGGCCTCGAACATCAAGGCTGGAGCAAGGACGGCGACAAGCTCGGCGGGGTTCCGACACGCGTGATCTATGCCGACGACCAGCAGAAGGTCGATGTCGCCATCGCCGCGACCGATCGCATGATCAAGGGCGACAAGGTGCACCTCATCGCCGGCAACATCTGGTCGAACGTGCTGATGGCGATGCACAAGCCGGCGGTCGATGCCAAGGTCGGCGTGCTCTCCACCAATGCCGGCCCCTCGCCGCTCGCGGGCAGCGGCTGCACGCCCTACTTCATCTCGACCTCGTGGAACAACGACCAGATGCCCGAGGCGATGGGCATGGTGCTGAGCGAGGCGCCGATCCAGCGGCTCGTGCTGATGGCGCCGAACTATCAGGCCGGCAAGGACGCGCTCGCGGGCTTCGAGCGCGCCTACAAGGGCAAGGCCGCGATCGCCGACCGCGTGCTGTTCAAGTTCGGCGAATCCGACTTCCAGGCCGACATCTCGAAGCTGCGCGCCGCCAAGGCCGACGCCGTGTTCCTGTTCGCGCCCGGTGCCATGGGCGTCGCGTTCATGAAGCAGTGGGCGGCCTCGGGCGCCAACCGCGAGATCAAGCTCTATGACGTGTTCACGATGAATTGGGTGACGCTGGGGCCCATCGGCGAGGCGGCACTGGGCTCCTTCCACACCAATTTCTGGGACCCGGGATCGGCCGAGCCCGCCAACCAGAAATTCGTGAAAGCCTATCTCGCTAAGCACAACCGCATGCCCGCGCATTTCGCGGCGCAGGCCTATGACGCGGCGACGCTGATCGCCGCCACGGTGAGCAGGCTCGGCGGCAAGACCGACGACGTGCTCCAGCTGATGAAGGCGATGCGCAAGACCGAATTCGCTTCGGTGCGCGGCAAGTTCGCCTACAATGTGAACGGAATGCCGATCCAGAACTTCTATCTGCGCGAGGTGGTCAAGGACGCCGGCGGCAAGCCCACGATCAAGACCGTGCGCACGATCGTCACCGCGCACAAGGATTCCTACTGGGAGCAGTGCCCGGCGGCGATGCGCCACTGAAGCGGCCGCCAAACCAACCACGCCAACGAGGAGCGAAGCGGCAATGAGCGCGCCTGCCTACGAACACATAAGGCTCGAGATCAAGGACGGCGTCGCCGTCATCACGTTCGATGCGCCGAAGTTCCGCAACGCGCTCGGCATCCGGGCGATGCAGGACGTCGTCGACTGCTTCGACCGGGTCGAGGCCGACGACGCGGTCGGCTGCATCGTCTTGACCGGCAGCGGCGACGCCTGGTCGGCGGGCTTCCAGCTGAAGGAGATTCAGGGCGCCGACGACAAGACCAGCGAGCGGGTCCGTCTCCATTTCCGGAAGGCGTCGCTCTGGTGGCACACGATCCTGCACCGGCTCGTGCGCGCGCCGAAGCCGGTGCTTTCCGCGGTCAACGGCCTCTGCGTCGGCGGGCCGGTCGGCATGGTGGCGGCGTCCGACATGGCGGTGTGCACCGAATCAGCGCGCTTCGTCTGCGCCTGGCACGCGATCGGCATCGCCAACGACGCCGGCAGCAGCTACATCTTCGCCAAGGTGCTGGGCTGGCGGCGCGCGATGGACCTGCTGCTCACCAACCGCACGCTCGACGCCAAGACCGCCTACGAGTGGCAGCTCGTCAACCAGGTCTACAAGGACGACGAGTTCAAGGCGAAGTGGTGGGAGCTCGCGCGCTCCTTGGCCGACGGCCCCACGCATCTCCAGGCCCTCGCCAAGCAGTCGCTGCACGAGGGCTGGACCGAATCGCTCGAGAAGTGCACCGAGAACGAGATCCAGAACGTGCTGAAGTCGGTGGCGCACCCGCACTTCCGGCCACGGCTCAAGGCGTTCCTCGGCGGCGCCAAGATGAACACCGAGGCGGTGACCATCCCGCCGAGCCGCTGGCGCGCATCGTGAGGCGTTTGCCGCGTAGGGGCGCGCTGCGCGCGCCCGGCCTCCGCCGGATAATCGTTGCCCTAGTGGAACGACCTTGTGCGCGCGGAGAGAGGGCGCGCGCAGCGCGCCCCTACGTGTGAGACGCTGGCCGCAGGCGGCCCTTGATCACCTTGCGCGTGGGCGTGAGCGGCATCTCGGCGATGACCTCGAGCCGCTCGGGCCATTTCACCTTGGCGATGCCGAGCGCGGCGAGCCGGGCCGTGACCTCGGCGAGCGTGAGCGCAGCGCCGGGCTTCAAGACGACATAGGCGCAGGCGCGCTCGCCCAGCACCGGATCGGGCACCGGCGCGATCGCGCATTGCAGCACCGCCGGCATGCGTGCGATCGCCTCCTCGACGTCGATCGGATTGATCTTGATGCCGCCGCGGTTGATGACGTCCTTCAAGCGCCCGGTAATCGTTACATAGCCCTGGGCATCGATGCGCGCGGTGTCGCCAGTGCGGAACCAGCCGTCCGGCGCGAATGCGTCGGCGGTGGCCTCGGGGTTTTCATGGTAGCCGTCGAACACCGAGACGCCGCGTACTTGCAGCTCGCCCTCCGCGCCGGCCGGCAGCACGCGCCCTTCGGCATCGGCAACGCGCGCCTCGAACGCGGGCGCCGGCCGCCCGCAGCTTGCCGCCACGTGCTCCACGCTCTCGCCCGGGCGGTGGAAGATCCCGCATTGCAGCTCGGTCATGCCCCAGACCTGCGCAAGCGCGCCGGGGCGCAGCAGCGCCGCGAGGCCGCGGTAGAGCTCGGCCGGCGCGCTGGCGCCCGAGACCACCATGTAGCGCACCGATTCGAGCGCCGCGGCATCGAGCAAATTCTGCGCGCGGCACGCGGCGACATGGGCCGGCGCCACGAACACGTGCGTGGGCCTGTCCGCGCGCAGAGTCGCCGCGAACGCCGCCGGCGCGAATTCGGGCAACAGCAGCGTGGCGCCGCCGGCGTAGACAGTCATATGGAACGTGAAGAGACCGAGCAGATGCGTATAGGGCGCCGCCGAGAGCATGATGGCATCGGCCCCGAGTCGCATCTCGCGGTGGTTGAGGCGCGCATTGGCGAGGAAGCGCCGATAATCGGCACGCACGCCCTTGGGCCTGGCGGAGGTGCCCGAGGTGAACAGCAGCAGGAACGGCGCTTCGGCCGGGGGTGGCGGCGGAAGCGGAGCGCCGGCATCGTCCTGCGCAATGTCGTCCCAGCGCAGCGCGCCGGCCGGAGCGCCGTCGCCGACCGCGATCACGTGTGCGAGCGCCGGCAGCGTGGGCGCGGCGGCGAGGATCTCGGCCGCGGGCTTGTGCTCGTGCCACGCGGCGAGGCCGATGAAGGCCTTGGCACGCGCGGCGCGCATGAGGTCGGCGCTTTCGCGCGCGCGATAAGGCATGTGGATCGTGCTCGAGAGCGCGCCGAGCCGCGCCAGCGCGAGATAAGCGACGAGGAACTCGGGCGTGTTGGGCAGCTGGACCGAGACGACGTCGCCGGCGGCGATGCCGAGCCGGGCGAGCCCGCGCGCGGCACGCTCGACGCGCTCGGCGAGCACGCGATAGCTCACGGCGCGGCCGGCCGCGAGCAACGCGGGTGCCTCGGGGCGCGCTTCGGCCTGGCGCGCGAGCAGCGCGCTCAGCGTGTCGCCGGTCCATTCCGCGCGGAAGTGTTGCGCGCCGCCCCGCATCGCGCCGCCGCCCTTGACTGCGAATTTCACTGAATTTAGCGTTCATTCATTTGAGGGTCCAGCAACCGATGACTCCGAGACGCTATGACCGCCGCCGGCGCGACGAGGCGATGGCCGCGACGCGCGCGCGCATCGTCGACGCCATCGTGGCGCTGCACGCGGAGCTCGGGCCGAGCCGCACGACCTACGCGCTGATCGCCAAGCGCGCGGACGTGGCGATCCCGACCGTCTACAAGCACTTCCCGAAACTGGCGGGGATGTTCGCAGCCTGCATCGGCCATGTCTCGGCGCAGTTGCCGCCGCTCACCGCCGACACGTTCGCCGATGCGCGCGACGCCGCGAGCCGCATCGCCAAGCTCGCCACCGCGCTCTGCGAGCGCCATCGCCGCTTCGCGCCGTGGCTGCGCTGGTCGCGCCACGAGGTGCACCTGCTGCCCGAGCTCGGCGTGTATCTGACGAAGATGCGCGAGCGACAGCGCCGCCTCATCGAGGAAGCGCTCGCCCCGGCGCCCGGCGCGCGGCCGCCGCGCACCATGGTCGCGATTGTCGATGCGCTCACCGGCTTCGACACGTGGCACACGCTCACCGCCGAGAGCGGGCTCGCGCCCGACGAAGCGACGGAGGCGATCGTCGATGCGCTGATGGCGATCATGTCCGCCCGCGGCGCGCGCCCGTCGCGCCTGCGCGCGGTTGCGAGGTCGGTGCCGACCCAGAGATTGGGGCGGCATTGGCGCGCGTCCCGAACCTAGACTTGGCGGAGCTGCACCAGCGGAGGCTAGAGCGCGTCCCGATTAGGTGGAAGCGTGTCACACGTAGGGGCGCGCTGCGCGCGCCCTGTGCGTGCAGGTCGAGGACTCGCCGGGCTGAGACAGGGCGCGCGCAGCGCGCCCCTACGGATTGAGCGCCGAATCCACCTAATCGGAACGCGCACTAGCCCAGCTTCCGCTTCAGCTCGGCGAGATAGCTGCGGACACGCCGCGCGTTGACGCCGAGATCGCCGCGGCCCTGGCGGCTCGC
>SBBV01000104.1 GCA_005240015.1 Candidatus Odyssella thessalonicensis
ATCGACGGCGGCAAGATCCGCCTGCTGACGCGCAAGGGCCTCGACTGGACCGACCGTTTCCGCAGCATCGCCACGGCGCTCGAGCCTCTCGGCCTCGCCTCGGCATTGCTCGACGGCGAAATCGTGGTCGCCGACGAAGTGGGCCTCCCGAGTTTCAGCGAGCTACAGGCCGATCTGAGCGCCGGCCGCGCGGATCGCTTCCGCTACCAGGTCTTCGACATGCTCTATTGCGAGGGCTTCGACCTGACGCCCGCGACGCTGGTGGATCGCAAGCGGCTGCTGCAGCAGATCCTGTCGGTGCTGCCGCCGGGCTCGCCCATCGTGTTCAGCGAGCATCTCGAGCAGGACGGGCCCACGATGTTCGAGCACGCGTCGCGGCTCGGCCTCGAAGGCATCGTCTCGAAGCGCATCGACCTGCCGTACCGTTCCGGGCGCGGCGACCATTGGCTCAAGACCAAGAGCGTCAAAAGCGGCGACTTCGCGATCTTGGGCTACGTGCCGTCGACCGTGGTCAAGGGATCGGTGGGCGCGCTGGTCCTGGGCGCGCGCGGCGAGGGCGGCAAGCTCGTCTATATGGGGCGGGTCGGCACCGGCTGGTCGGTCGAGCAGGCGAAGGCGCTGCGCGACCAGCTCGAAGCGATCCCGGCGCCGAAGCCGGCGCTGGCCAAGGCGATGCCCGAGGGCACCGAGAAGAACTTGCGCTGGGCCGAGCCCAAGCTCGTCGGCGAGATCCAGTACCGCGGCATCAGTGCGGACGGCCTCTTGCGGCAATCGTCCTTCAAAGGATTGCGCGAAGACAAAAGCATCGACGAGATCGATGCCGCCGAGAAGCCGCGCGCGGCGAAGCCCGCGGCGGCAAGCACGCTCGAGGGCGTGCATCTCACGCATCCCGAGCGGCTGCTCTGGGCCGAGGGCATCACCAAGCAGGGGCTCGCCGAGTTCTATGTCGAGATCGCCGACTGGATCCTGCCGCACATCACGGGCCGCGTGCTGAGCCTCTTGCGCCGCCCGAGCGGCGCAGGCTCGCGCGGCTTCTTCGCGAAGCATCCGTGGGCGGGCTTGAGCGACGCCGTGCATGTCGACGTCGGCGAGAAGGAGCCGATGTTCGCGATCACGAGTCTCGCCGGCCTCCTCAGCCTGGTTCAGTCCGGCGTCGTCGAAATCCACCCCTGGGGCTCGACGATCCGCGACCTCGAGCACCCCGATCGGCTGATCTTCGACCTGGATCCCGACGAGAGCGTGCCCTGGGGCGACGTAGTCGCCGGTGCCCGGGAAGTGCGCCAGCGGCTCAAGGATTTCGGCCTCGAAAGCTTCCTCAAGACCACGGGCGGAAAGGGACTCCACGTGGTCGTGCCGATCGAACCGCGCGTCTCCTGGGACGAGGCCAAGGCGTTCACGAAGTCGATCGCCGAGGCGATGGCCAAGGACTCGCCGCGGCGATACGTCGCCAACATGGCGAAGGCGGCGCGGCGTGGCCGCATCTTCGTCGACTACATCCGGAACGGCCGCGGCGCCACCGCGGTCGGCGCCTATTCGACGCGTGCGTTTCCGCACGCGCCGGTCTCGACGCCGATCGATTGGGACGAGCTCTCGGAAGGGCTGCGCTCCAACCACTTCAAGATCGACAATCTGCCCCAGCGCCTCGCCTCGCTGAAGAAGGATCCGTGGCGCGCGCTCGGCGAGATCAAGCAGCGCTTGCCCGCCCCGCGCGGCCGGCGGTGATCTAACCTTCGAGCAACGCCTTCACGATCGGCGCGAAATCGAGGCGGCCGCGCTTCAAGTCGTGCCCCGCGCCGTCGATGCGGATCAGGTGCGTCGCGGCCGGAATCAACGCCAGCGCCGCCTCGAGCTCGGCGATCGTGCCGAAGCCATCGACGGTGCCATGCACGAAGACGGCGCGCGTGCTGAGGCGCGGCAGATGCTGGGTCCGGAGCTGCTCCGGTTTCTTGGGAGGGTGCAGCGGGTAGGAGAGCAAGAGCAGCGCGTCGACCAGGCCGGGCTCCTCTGCCGCGAGCATGCTGGCCTGCCGCCCGCCATAGGAGTGGCCGCCGAGATGGACCGGCCCCGAGACGATCTCGCGCATCGCGGCGACGGCTTGGCGCAAGCCTCCGCGGTCGCGGGCCGCGCTGCCGGGGCCCGGCGGACCCGTGCGGCGCTCCTGGCGAAACGGCAGGTCGCAGCGCAGCACCGCGAGGCCGGCCGCGTTGAAGGCATTCGCCGCCTCGACCAGCAGTGGCGCCTCGCAATTGCTGCCGGCGCTGTGCGTCAGCACGAGACCCGGGCCGCTCCTGCGGTCGCTCTCATGCAGAAAGCCGCGGACGCCGGCTGCCGCAAACGGCGCGATCTTGGCCATGCCGGCGTGGATGCCACGAATGGCGTCGAGCGGCAATCGCGCGCGGCAGCGCTTCTTGCGCCTCCGGCCTCTAGCGCCCCAACGCGCTGCCCGCGCTGCTGCCGGCAATTCTGCCGAACACCGCGCCGGACATCAGCCCCGTGCCGCCCGGATAGTTGAAATAGAACAGCCCGCCGACGAGCTCGCCCGCGGCGTAGAGGCCCGGAATCGGCGCGAGGTCCGTATCGAGCACCTGCGCGGTCCGGGGATCGATGCGGAGCCCGCCGAAAGTAAAGGTGATGCCGCAACCGATCTGGTAGGCCTCGAACGGCGGCTCGTCGATGCGGTTCGCCCAATTCGACTTGGGCGGCGTGATCCCATTCGTCGAGCGGCCGTCCTTGATGTTCGGATTGAACGGGACGTCCGTGCGCACGGCCGCGTTGTAGGCCTTGATCTCCGCGAGGAACGCGTCCCGGTCGACGCCCTCGAGCTTCGCGGCGAGCTCCTCGAGCGTGGTGGCGGAAACCTTCGTCACGCGCTTGATCCGATACTCGTCGCGCAGCAGCTGCAAGACCTTGCGGTCGAAGATCTGCCACGCGAACTGGTCGGGCTGCTCCAGCACCACGCGCCCGTACTTCGCATAGGTGTAGTTGCGGAAATCGGCGCCTTCGTCGACGAAGCGCCGGCCGCGCGCGTTCACCATGATCCCGAACGGATAGGAGTGCTTCTGAAAGCCGTCGCCGACGGCGAGATCACCGAACTCGGGCGCGTTGTAGTCCCAGCCGACGGCGTGGCAGCCGGACCAGTTGCCGTAGGGCGATGCGCCGATCGCGAGCGCCATCGCGATGCCGTCGCCGGTGTTGAACCGCGTGCCGCGCACCTTGGCCAGCTCCCAGCCCGGGCCGAGATAGCGCGTGCGCCACTCGGCGTTCGACTCGAATCCGCCGCAGGCGAGGATCACGGCGCGCGCCGTCAGATCGAAGACCTCGCCCCCGTGTTTCGCCCGCACGCCGGACACGGCATGGCCGTCGTAGATGAGCGAGAGCGCGCGCGTCTCGTAGCGGAGCTCGATGCCCTCCTTGGCCGCGATCGCGGTCTCCTGGTCGACGAGCCCCGGCCCGCCGCCCGAGACTTCGACCGTAAGTCCGCCCCAGAACTTGAACTTGCCGGCGATCTTGAAGGCCTGGCGGCCCCAGATCGGCACGAAGCGGATCCCCTTGGCCCGCAGCCACGTCATGGTCGCGAAGGACTTCGTCACCAGCTGCTCGCACAATTCCGGGTCGGTGCGGTAGCGGGTGACGCGGAACATGTCGTCGTAGAACTGCTCGGTCGTGTAGGTGCCGAAATCGCTCATCGCGATCTCGTCGGCGGTGAGGTCGGGCATGATCGCCTTGAGATCGTCGACGCCGCGATAGGCGAAGCGGATGGCACCGGCGGTAAATCGGCTGTTCCCGCCGCTCTCCGCCGCGCCGGCGCGCTCCAGCATCAGCACGCGCATGCCCTTCTCCCGCGCCGCCAGCGCGGCGGCGAAGGCGGCGTTTCCCGCCCCCACCACGATCACGTCATGCTTGGCGTCGGCCATCGACGATCCCTCTCGCGCCTCTGCGAGCGCCGGGAAGATTGCTCGATACGCGCCATCGGCCGCTGCTTTCCGATCGCGGCCGCGTCGTTCGCTCTTGGTCGCCTCTCAAAAGCCCTCCGGATCGACCACCAGCTTCGCCAAGCGCTGGCGGAAATCCTCGGGCATGGGCGTGGCCTTGCGTGCGAGGGGGTCGAAGAACACCTCGACCGTCTCCTCCCAGGCGCAATAGTCGTTGGTGTCGGCGTTGTACATCTTGGCGACGTGCACGACGCTCTTCTGGCCGACCTTGGCGAAGCCGGCACGGATGACGATCAAATCGCCGGCCTTGAGCTCGCGCAAGAATTTGATTGTGGTCTGCGCAACCACGACCTGCGTTCCGCGCTCGCGCATCTCGCGCTGGCTCACGCCGGCGACGCTCCAGAGGTGGAAGCCGGCATCGTCGAAGTGGTGCGCATACCAGCGCACGTTCATGTGCCCGAGGTGATCGCACATCCAAGGGAACACGACGCCGCGATAGACCTCGAAAACACGCGCAGCGCCATGCGAGGCGCCGTCACTCGGCTTCACCGTCGTGCGTTCCACTTGTCTTTGGCTCCGGCAGAGGGTTTATAAAGTCGCGCCGCGCCGCAGGTTCGGCGCCGACCGCGCGAGACGTTAGTCAAGTCCTTGACGAGGTTCAATCGAGCAAGCGAGAGCGCGAAATGGCCGAGATCGTATTCGCCGCCGGAATCCCGCATGCGCCGGCTATCGTGGGCCTGTTCGACAAGGCGACGCCCGAACAGCAGAAGGTGGTGCGCCACACCTATGCCGGGCTTTCGGGCGGCCTGCGCCGGGCGCGGCCCGATCTCATCATCGCGTTCGCCAACGACCACATGACGAATTCGCGCATCATCGCCTATCCCGATTTCCTGATCGGCATGGCGGCCGAGCACACGGGGCCGCACGAATGGTTCAAGCCCTGGATCGGCTGCCGCGACTACGTCGTGAAGGGTAGCCCCGAGGCGGCGGAAGTCCTGTTCCGCGGCATGTCGAGGCGCGGCGTGCGCATGTTCGGGAGCCGGCAGCCGCTGAAGTTCGACGACAACATCTCGGTACCCAGCGTGCTGCTCGAGCTCGACACGCTCGGCGTGCCGCTCGTGCCGGTGATGCAGAACTGCACCGTGCCGCCGTTTCCCGACCAGCACCGCTGCTACGAAGTGGGGCAAAAGCTCAGCGATCTCATCCGGCACGATTTTCCGGCCGAGATGCGCGTGGCGCTCATCGGTTCGGGCGGCTTGAGCCACGAGCCCGGCGGGGCGCGCTATCTCTTCATCGACGAAGCGTTCGACCGCTGGTTCATCGACCTCTGCGTCGCGGCCGATCACAAACGCATGCTGAGGGAGCTCACGATCGAGAAGATGGAGGCGGCGGGCTCGGGTGGCACGGCCGAGCTGCTCGCCTGGGTCGTGGTGATGGGTGCCATCGGCGAGAAGCCCGGGCAGTCGTTCGGCTACGCGATCTGCAGCGATTTCCGCTGCGGCATCGGCGCCGTTGCATGGAACCTGGCGGCCTGAAGAGGTGCGCGATGGGACTCGAGAAATTCGATCCAACACTGGCTGGCCATGATCTCGTCCAGGACTTGAAGTGGGACCCGGCGCTGCGGGCCGAGTTCAAGGACAACGAACGAGCCGTTCTGGATCGCTATCCGCTGCGGCCCGAGGAGCGCAGGGCGATCGAGGAGCGCGATTTCCGCACACTCTACGACATCGGCTTCCATCCCTATCTCGGCGGCCAGCTCTCGCGCTTCATCTACGGCAACGACGCCGCGCGCGGCGCGCTGATCGCCAACAAGAAACTGATCGCCTCGCTGACGGGTCAGAAGTAGGCCGCTCGGGTTCCAACCCTCTCTACGTAGCGCCAGGATTTGAATCACTTAACCCGGCGCGGATTGGCGTGGCGGCTAAGGACAAGGTTGGGCCGGAAGCGAGTTCCGAAAGGCGCTCCGGTGTCGTTGAGCGCATCGAAGCGCGCTCGGCCACGACGTCGAACCATGAGACCAGGGTCGGGCAATGCTCCCGCCATCCGAGGCGCGGCAGCCGGAAATCGAGGTAGGCGAGCGCACAGGCGAGCGTGAGGCTGGCAAGATCGAATGCGCGGGCGAACTCGCCACGCTCGAGCACAGCAAGGGCACGCAAGATCTTGCCCTCTTGGCGCAGCAGCCACCCGTCCCAGCGCGCACTCTCAGGCCGTCGAAGGCGCTCGACGACATGGGCAACGGCCGCTTCCATTATTCCGTCGGCGAGCGCGTGACGGCACAGCACCGCCCAGCGTGCGGAGCCCGCGGGCGGGATGAGCTTCGGGCCATGATGCAGACTGTCGAGATACTCGCAGATCAGTGTCGAACCTACGAACGTGCCGTCCCCGGAGACGAGAGCCGGGACTTTCCCGATCGGATTATCGTCATGGATGTTGGTGTCCTGAGCCCATACATCAGCCGGCACGAGCCTCAGGCGTGGCGCGCAGCCGATCTCGAGCGCCGCAACCAGCACTTTCCGAGCGAAAGGCGAGAACGGCGAATACCGCAGGCGCATTTGACGGCACGATACGATGTTCAGCGCGTCTATTTATCATTGTCGGTTGACATTTCACATAGCTGAATTCTAATTTCGCGCAGCGTCATGCATCCCGCGTTCTGCCGCAACGCGACCTGGCGCCGACATGGAGCGAGCGATGCCCAAAGGTGCCGAGCTCATCGCCGAATTCCTCATCAAGGAGAAAATCCCCTACGTTTTCGGGATTTGCGGCCACGGCAATGTCGGCCTGCTCGATGCGCTCTACGCGGTGCGGGATCGCCTGACGCTCGTTTCGCCGCGCCACGAACAGACGGCCGGCCACATGGCTGATGCCTATTTCCGGGTTCGGCACGAGCCGGTGGCCACGCTCACCTCCTGCGGGCCGGGCTCGGCGAACCTCGTGATGGCGCTGGCGTTAGCCACCAGCGATTCCTCGGCGTGGCTGGCACTGACGGCCAATGTGCCGACCTCGCAGTTCAACCGTGGTCCATTCCAGGAGATCCATCGCCACAATCAAGCCGACTTCGTCAACGTCGTCCGACCGGTGGTCAAACGCAGCTTCCAGCCCACGCGTGTCGAGATGCTGCCACTCGCGCTGCGCCAAGCCACGACGACGATGCTTTCGGGCCGTCCCGGCCCGGTCAATGTCGACATCCCATTCAATGTATTCCAGGAGCAGGCCGACGTCCGCTTGGAGCATGGCGAGCCGGCACGGCTCAACGCGCGCCGCGCGGCCGCCGATCCTGATGATGTGGCGCGCGCCGCCGACCTCGTCCTGGCGGCGCGAAGGCCCGTTCTGTTCATCGGTCACGGCGTCGCGCGCCACATCATCAGGATCGGCGGCCGCGCGGCG
>SBBV01000466.1 GCA_005240015.1 Candidatus Odyssella thessalonicensis
CGCCCGCCGCCATGTCGCGCGCGAGCCAGAGCCAGAGCGTCACCGTCGCCACCGCCGGCTTCGCCAATTACGACGCCTCGTTCGCCGCCTTCAAGAGCGCCACGCTCGAGTGGGTGGCCGTGCTGTTCATGTCGCTGAGCGGGCTGCCGCTGTTCATGTATGTGCGGCTCGCGCGCAAGGAATGGCGGCAGGTCTGGCGCGACACCCAGGTGCGCTGGTTCCTGGTGCTCACCGGCGGCGCGGTGGCGACGGTGACGCTCTGGCTCTGGCTCGCGCGCGACATGGCGGCGGGCGATGCGCTGCGCCTCGCCGCGTTCAACGTCGTCTCGCTCGCGACGACGACGGGCTATGCCTCGGCCGACTACAGCCAGTGGGGCAGCTTCGCCGCCATCGTGTTCCTGATGCTGATGTTCATCGGCGGCTGCACCGGCTCCACCGCCGGCGCCATCAAGGTGCTGCGCTTCGAGATCATGGCCAAGCTCGCGATGGGCGCCATGCGCAAGATCGTTCAGCGCCACGGCGTACACCGCCTGCTCTACCAGGGCCGGCCGGTGGGCGAAGACATCATCGCGTCGATCATGGTGTTCGGCTTCATCTACTTCATGTCCTTCGCGGCGCTGGCGCTGGGGCTCGGCGCGCTCGGCCTCGACTTCACCACCGCCGTCTCGGGCGCCGCTTCCGCGGTCGGCAACATCGGCCCGGGCCTCGGCGAGATCATCGGCCCCGCCGGCAACTACGCGACCCTGCCCGACGCGGCGAAATGGCTGCTGGCGTTCGGCATGATCATGGGACGGCTCGAGTTCATGGCCGTCTTGGTGCTGTTCACGCGCCGCTTCTGGCGCGGCTGAGGCGGCGCGATGGTCCAGGTCCGCGCGGTTCTCTTCATCCTCGGCCTCATCCTCGCGGCGTTCGCGGCGACGATGACGATCCCGCTGCTGTTCGACCTCGACCACGGCCACCGCAATTGGGAGGCCTTCGCCGAGGCCGGCGCCATCACGCTGTTCGCCGGCGGGCTCCTCGCCGGCGGCGGCTGGAGCGGCCGCCACATCCGGTTCACGCCGCGCGAGGGCTTCCTGCTCACGACGCTCGCCTGGCTCGCCGCCTCGCTGTTCGGCGGGCTGCCGTTCATGTTCGGGGAGCTGAAGCTCTCGCTCACGGATGCGTTCTTCGAGACCGCGTCGGGCCTCACCACCACCGGCTCGACGGTGATCGAGAAGCTC
This sequence comes from Candidatus Odyssella thessalonicensis, assembly GCA_005240015.1. GTDB lineage: Bacteria > Pseudomonadota > Alphaproteobacteria > Bin65 > Bin65 > SBBV01. The sequence continues at coordinate 1,221 of SBBV01000466.1, forward strand.
GCCGAGCGCTCGAAGGGCCTGCTGCTGTGGCGCTCGATGCTGCAGGGCATCGGCGGCATGGGCATCGTGGTGATGGCGGTGGCGCTGCTGCCGTTCCTGCGCGTCGGCGGCATGCAGCTGTTCCGCAGCGAATCCTCGGAGAAATCCGAGAAGCCCTTGCCGCGCGCGGCCGAGATCGCCGCGGCGACGATGATCGCCTATATCGCGCTGCTGCTCGCCTGCACCGCCGTCTTTTGGGCGCTTGGCATGTCGCTGTTCGACGCGGTGACGCACGCCATGCCGACGGTCTCGACCGGCGGCTTCGCCAACTACGACGAGAGCTTCGCCTTCTTCAAGAGCCCGGCGCTTGAATGGGCGGCGACCCTGTTCATGGCGCTGGGCGGCCTGCCGCTGCTCATCTACGTGCGCATGGCGCTCGGGCACTGGCGCGACGTCGCCGCCGACTCGCAGGTGTTCTGGTTCCTCGTCGTGATCGCGGCGGCGACGCTCGGCAGTGCGCTCTGGCTCGCGCTGGTGAAGGCCATGCCCACCGGCGACGCCGTGCGCCTCGCCGCGTTCAACGTCGTCTCGGTCCTCACCACCACCGGCTTCGCCTCGGCCGACTACAACGCCTGGGGCGGATTTCCGGGCATCGTCTTCATCATGCTGATGTTCATCGGCGGCTGCGCCGGCTCGACCGCGGGTGCCATGAAGGTGATGCGCTTCGAGATCCTCGGCCGGCTCGGCGCCAACACGATGCGCCGCCTGGTCCACCGCCGCGGCGTCTACCGCATGAGCTATCAGGGCAAGCCGATCGGCGACGATGTCATCACGTCGGTGACGATCTTCTGCTTCGTCTACTTCATCTCGTTCGCGGTCTTGACCGCGGCGGTGGCGGCGACCGGCCTCGACTTCGTGACCAGCCTCACCGGCGCCGCCCAGGCGCTCGGCAATGTCGGCCCGGGGCTCGGCGAGATCATCGGCCCCGCCGGCAATTTCAAGACGCTGTCCGATCCCGCCAAGTGGCTGCTGGCGATCGGCATGATCCTGGGCCGGCTCGAGTTCATGGCCATCCTCGTGCTGTTCACGCGGCGGTTCTGGCGCGGGTGAGGCGGGGCGGGCGCGCACGTCACTTCCCCCTCAAGCACCTGCTATCACCGACCTGCGCCGACCGCTCGCCTGCCGGGTCCGGCCCCTCCCCTGTCCGCGTCAACAAACGTAAACATTCGTCAACAAGCGCTCCTGGAGTGCAGGCTTGAAGAGAGACACGGAAACCCGTGGACGGTTCTCGAGGCAGAGAACGGGTGTCCAAGGGGAACGCACGTGTCTTGAGCCGCGAGTTCAAGCTTGGGCGCGCGAGCGGCGCCTCTCGGCATGCGCGGCCGCGATGTCCGCCAGCATCCCAAAGCCCACAAATGCCCACAAAAGCCGACAAATGCCGACATTTTCTACAGTGTGGGCTTTTGTCGTCATTTGTCGGCATTTGTGGGCTTTTCGGCCTGCCCCGCGCGGCTTTTGTGGGCTTTCGGGGTTGGCTTTCCTCGGCTTTCGCGGAGGGAAGCCGTTCGAGCATCCGGGGCGCTACGGCCCTGCGCCTTCAGGCGCGCAACGCGCCGCGCTGCGTATGAGATCCTAGATATACCTTTTCCAAACAGCCGCGTTCGCCGCGCCCGTGAGCGCGCCGCTCGCCAGGCCCAAGATGGGCCATTGGCCGTTGGATAGAACAATACAAGAACAATGTCAAGATGGATTTTGCTCGCATCGCGCGACCGGGTAGGAATAGGCGCAGGTGGGCGCCGCATTGGGCACGGGCAAGACCTTCCGCATCTTCGTCTCGGCCGTGAGCAAGGAGCTGGGCGGCTTCCGCGCCGAGGTCGCGCGCGTGCTGCGGCGGAAAGGGTTGGTGCGCGAGCAGGAGCATTTCCGCCAGGCGGCGCCACGCTGCTCAAGCAGGTCCGCGACTACATCCGCGGCTGCGACGCGGTGATTTTGCTGGTGGGCATCGACACGTCGACGCCGCGGTCGCTGACTTTGCCGACCTCCTCAAGGCGATGGGCAAGAGCGAAGCCGAGACCGAGGCGGCGATCGAAAGCGCGTTTGGTGCATCGTCCAAACGGCAATCCTGAGCGCAGCGAGAGGGGGGCTCCAGCCGCGCCCTTTTTTTTCAGCGACGGAGACAAGGGGCGCGCCTGGAGGCACGCGGTCGCAGATCCTTCGCTTCGCTCAGGATGAGGGCGCGGCTCCTCGCGCCGCCTCACCGCTCCACCATCGCCTTGAAGCCGCCCCAGAACATGCGCTTGGCGTCGAACGGCATCTTCTTGGGGTCCATCATGTCGGCGAGGCGCTTGTCGGCCATCACCTTCTTCATCACCGCGTCGCGGTGCTTCCTCGACTTGTAGACGATCCAGCTGAACCACACCGCCTCGTCCGGCTTGAGCTTCACGCTCTGCGGGAACGAGGTCCATTTGCCCGGCTTCACGTCGTCGGCCATGCATTCCACGTATTCGAGCGCACCGTGGTCGCGCCAGACCTTGCCGGCCTTGCTCGCCAGCTTGCGGTATTTGGCGGCGTTCTTCTTCGGCACCGGAAGGACGAAACCGTCGACATAGCGACCCATGGGCTTTCCTTTCGCGAAAGATGAAATGAACAGGAGTCGGGGAGCCGGGGAGAAGAAAGAGAAGAGATTCACCACGAAGTCACGAAGACACGAATAAGGGAAGTGGTGCGCCGCGAGAGCGGCGCGAAGAAAAAAGCAGTCCCTTCTTTCATTCGCGCGCGTCTTCGCGCGCAAGCCCTACCTTCTTCGTGTCTTCGTGACCTCGTGTTGAATCTTCCTTCTCCCCGGCTCCTGTGAATTCTTCAGGGCTGACGCGCGAGCAGCGCGCGGCGGCGGGCGAGGCTTTCCTCGGGCCAATATTTCTCGCGATCGTAATATTCTTCAACCGCGGGCGTGCCCGGCGGCAGGACGACCCAGGGCTGCTTCGAGGCCGTGAAGATGTGGATGTCGGGCGGCAGCGCGTCGGGATTGTCGAGTGTCCCGACGCGCACGAAGCGCACCGCGTCGCCGGCACCGGCATCGACAGGGGAGATGGGAGAATGGAAGGAGGCTGCACCTGCCGCCGCGTGCGCTATCGGATGACGAGCGCGCCGCTGTTCGTGCA
>SBBV01000468.1 GCA_005240015.1 Candidatus Odyssella thessalonicensis
CGCGTGTCGTGAGCGGGCGCGGCTCGGTGCGCCAGATCTCGGTGCCGGGATAGGGCGTCGCCACGCTGATGTTCACGACCTCGGGGATCTCGAGGCACCATTCGCGGATGACCTGGAAGCGCTTCTCGTCCCAATCGGGATCGGCGATGAGGTTGATGGCGACGGTGAGGCCGAGCGAGCGCGCGAACTCGAGCGCCTCGAAATTGCCGCCGAGCGAGGCGCGCTTCCGGTGTTTCTTCAGGCCCTCCTCGTCGATCGCCTCGATGCCGAGGAAGAGATACTCGACGCCGAGCCGCCGCCAGAGCGCGAACACCTCCTTGTTGCGTAGCAAGACGTCGCCGCGCGTCTCGAGGTAGTACTTCTTCTTGATGCCGCGCCGTGCAACCGCCTCGCCGAGGGCAGCCCCGTGCGAGGACTGGATGAAGGCGACGTCGTCGACGATGAAGATGCCGGGCTCGCGGATGCGCTCGAGTTCTTCGACCGCGGCGTCGATGGTCATCGTGCGATAGCTGCGGCCGTAGAACGTCCAGGCGCTGCAGAAATTGCAGTCCCAGGGACAGCCGCGCGAGAACTCGATCGAGGCCGCCGGATCGAGCGAGCCGATGAAGTATTTCCGCCGATGGCGGACGAGATCGCGCGCGGGCCGGAATGTATCGAGGTTGTGCACGAAGCGGGGCGGCGGGCCCGCGCCCTCCGCGGTGACAGCGCCGGCGACTTTGGTCGCGGCGTGCCGATCGTGCTCCGCCGCGGCGAGGAGATCGGCGACCGACGCCTCCCCCTCGCCGCGCAGCACGCAATCGATGGCGCCCTCGCCGTGGCGCAGGAAATCCGCGGCGATGAACGACGCGCTGTGGCCGCCGACGAACACGTAGCAATCGGGCACTCGCGCCTTGGTCGCCTTGGCGAGATCGACGATCTCGGGGAGGTTGGCGAGGTAGTTGCACGAAAAGGCGACCGCTTGCGGCCGCCAGTCGTCGAGCAGGCGGAAATAGGCCTTGTGACTTTCGACCTGGAGGTCGATGAGCCGAACGTCGTGGCCGGCCCTCCGCGCCGCGTCGGCCACCAGCTCCAACCCGAGCGGCTCCAGCCGAAGGAAGATCTTCGTGTACATCAACGGGCCGGGATGGACGGCAAGAAAGCGCATGTGAGGCCTCGCTTGGATCGCTAGTCACCTACGAACCGAAACGCGCTTTGTCTCGGGCGCCGTGAAGGCGCCAATTCCCGCTCAGGCGACCCCGAGAGCTTCGTCCAAGTCGGCGATCAGGTCATTGACGTCTTCTATGCCCACCGACAGCCGCACGAGACCGTCGCCGATGCCGAGCTGCGCGCGGACATCGGGCGGCACGGACGCGTGCGTCATGATCGCCGGGTGCTCGATCAGACTCTCGACGCCGCCGAGCGACTCGGCGAGCGCGAAGAGCTGCGTGCGTTCAAGGAAGCGCTTGGCTGCATCGAGCCCGCCCTTGATCTCGGCCGAGATCATGCCGCCGAAGCCGGGCATCTGGCGCCTGGCGAGCGCGTGCTGCGGGTGGCTCGCGAGGCCGGGATAGAAGACGCGCGCGATCTTGGGGTGGCGCTCGAGCCACGCCGCGATCTTCTGGGCGCTCGCGCAATGGCGCTCCATGCGGATCGCGAGCGTCTTGAGCCCGCGCAGCGCCAGGAACGAATCGAACGGGCCGGCCACGGCGCCGATCGAGTTCTGGAGAAGGGCGAGGCGCTCGCGGAGCGCCTCATTGGGGCCGATCGCGAGCACGCCGTTGACCACGTCGGAATGGCCGTTCAGGTACTTGGTTGCCGAGTGCATGACGATGTCGATGCCGAGCTCGAGCGGGCGCTGCACGAACGGCGAGGCGAAGGTGTTGTCGACGACCGTCAGGATGCCGCGCGCGCGGCCGATCTTCGCCACCTCGGCGATGTCGACGAGGCGCAGGAGCGGGTTGGTCGGCGTCTCGACCCAGATCATCTTCGTCTTCGACGTGATCGCCGCCTCGAGCGCGCCGGGCTTCGAAAGATCCGCATAGGCGAAATCGAGGCCGGCGCTCTTGCGCCGCACGCGCTCGAACAGGCGCCGCGTGCCGCCATAGAGATCGTCCATCGCCACCACATGGCTGCCGCTCTCGAGCAGCTCGAGCACGGTCGCCGTCGCCGCCATGCCCGAGGCGAAGGCGAAGCCATATGCGCCGTTCTCGAGGCTGGCGACGCAGCGCTCATAGGCGAAGCGCGTCGGGTTCTGCGTGCGCGAATACTCGAAGCCCTTGTGGACGCCGGGCGATTCCTGGACGTAGGTCGAGGTCGCGTAGATCGGCATCATGATGGCGCCGGTCGTGGGATCGGGCGCTTGGCCCCCGTGGATGGCGCGCGTGGCGAAGGCGAGATTGGATGTTTTCTTGATCATCGTTGTGTCTTTGCTTCCCTTGGTGTCGTCCCCGCGAAACCGGGGACCCACGCGCTGTCTCCTCACGCCGTGCGTCGGCGACGAACGCACGCCGGCGGAGACATGGGTCCCGCTTTCGCGGGGACGACAAGAAGTGGTAGCGCTACCGCATCTGGCGGCGGAGGTGGTTGAGCAGGTCGATGCGGGTGATGAGGCCGAGGAACTTGTCGCCGTCCATGACGATGGCGACATGATCCTTGGCGAAGACGGGAAACAGCGCATCGACCGGCGCCGACGGCGACAGCGTCTCGATGCGCGTGTTCATGCTGCTGCGGATGGGGTCGCGGAAGCGGTGGTGTTCGCGCGTGACCGCAAGCAGCAGGTCGGATTCGTCGATGATGCCGACGACGCGGTCGTTCTCCATCACCGGCAGCTGCGAGACGTCGTACATCTTCATGCGCGTGAGCGCCGTCGCCAGCGGCTCGTCGGGGGCGACCGTCACGACCGCGTGCTCGGCATAGCGGCGCGCAATGAGATCGGAAAGATCGCCTTTCTTGGGCCGCTCGATGAAGCCCTGATCGACCATCCAGAAATCGTTGTACATCTTGGAGAGGTACTTGTTGCCGCTGTCGCAAACGAGCGTCGCCACGCGCTCGGGCCTGGTGCGCGAGCGGCAATAGCGCAGTGCGGCGGCGATCAGCGTGCCCGAGGACGAGCCCACGAGAATGCCCTCGCGCCGCAGCACGGTGCGCGCGGTCGCGAAAGCCTCGGCGTCGGGAATCGCATAGGCCTCGGCAACGCGCGAGAGATCGCAGACCGGCGGGATGAAGTCCTCGCCGATGCCCTCGACCGTCCAGCTGCCCACCTCGCGCTTGATCTCGCCGGTCTTGACGAAGTGCACGAGGATCGAGCCTTCGGGATCGGCGAGGATGATGAGCGTCTTCGGCGAGACGCGCGCGAAATAGCGCGATAGCCCGGTGATCGTGCCGCCCGAACCCACGCCGCAGACCACGGCGTCGACGTCGTGGCTCATCTGCGCGAAGATCTCGGGCCCCGTCGTCGTCTCGTGCGCGCGCGGGTTGGCTGGATTGCCGAACTGGTCGGCGAACCAGGCGCCGGGGATCTCGCGCGCGAGGCGGGCGGCGAGATCCTGGTAGTACTCCGGATGGCCCTTGCCGACGTCGGAACGCGTCATGCGCGCCTCGGCGCCGAGCGCGCGCACGTGCTGGACCTTCTCCTGGCTCATCTTGTCGGGAATGACGAGCACCAGGCGATAGCCCTTTTGCCCGGCCACGAGCGCCAGGCCGAGACCGGTATTGCCGGCGGTGGCCTCGACGATGGTGCTGCCGGGCTTCAAGCGGCCGTCGCGCTCCGCGGCCTCGATCATGGAGAGGCCGATGCGGTCCTTGATCGAGCCGGCCGGATTCTGGTTCTCGAGCTTGAGGAAGAGCCGGCAGGGGCCGGCGTCGAGCTTGGTCGCCTCGATCATCGGCGTGTTGCCGATCATCGTGAGGACCGAGCGGGCGGGGGGCGCCGCCGAGGCGGGCGCTACCGCAGGGGGCGCGGCCAGGGTCATGGGGGGCAAGATAATCGTTACGGCGCAAAAGGCGAGGTCGCAGGGACGCCAGACGGGGCAGGCGGCGGCTTCAATCTACCAGCGCGGCAGCCCTCAAGGCGAAGGCCGGCACGAGCCAGACGACCACGGCCAGCGCGAACGGCGGAAGCGCGGCAAGCAGCGCCGACCCGAACGACGGCGCATTGCCGGCTGCCGGATGCTGGCCGGCCAAGCGCCAGGACAGCCACGGATGCAGCGCCGCGCCGCCGAGCGACGCGAGTACCGTGACTCAGGCGAGGAAGAGGGGGTCGGCATTGGCTGAGGGCGCCATACTCGCCAGCACGAAGCTTGCCGCAACGGCGGCGATCGGACCGGCGAAAAGGGCGCCCAGCACGACGCCGAGTCCGAAGCATAGCGCGAAGCCGGCGAGGCCGGGCGTGAGCAGCGCGGCGCCGCGGAACGAATAGCCGGCGCGGGCGAGCGCGGTCATCAGCACGACGAGGACGATGGCGACGAACAGCGCGCCGATCCCGTGCGCGAGGCCGCGCGCCAGCGGCGCAGCCACACCTTGCGGCCGTCGCAGCAGCGCCGCGATCAGCAGCAGGAGCGCGATCACCAAGAGGCCGAACAGGCTCGCGAGCTCGGAGGGCGTGAAGGCGCCGGGGGCGAGAAACAGCGTCGCGAAGAGAAGCAGCCCAAGCCCGATGAGATCGTCGACGGCCGCGCGCCAGCCGCGCAACGCTCCCAAGGCTCCGTGCAGCGCGGCCATGACGAGCAGGGGCCCGGCCAGCGCCAGCGCCAGCCGCGTGATCGAGACTTGGGCGCCCGCGGCCGCGAGTACGGTGAGCGCGACGGGCGCGGCGACGGCGGCGATGCGCGTTCGCTGGCGCAAGGCGGCGATGGCGCCGGCCAGGGCGGCAGCGACGAGCACGGGTATGCCGAGGACGGAGAACGCGTCTTGGCTGTGCCCGAGCGTGACGCCGAAGCCCGCGCTGCCTCGGGGGAGACCGGCCGTGCCGAGAAACAGCAGCGCCGCGGCGAACCCGATGATCAGGGCCCATGGCAAGGGCCGCGTGCCCGCTGCCGCACCGTCGCCGCGGGCGGCAAGTGCGAGCAGCTGAAGCAGCAGCAGCGCAAAGCAAAGATAGAGCATGATCGCGCTGATCATCCGCGTCGGGATTCCAGCGATCATGCTGCGCTCGTCGTCGTCGGGGAGCCCGTAGGCGCGTGCAAGCGCGTACAGCGTCCACGCGGCGAAGACGCTCAGAACCGCGAGGGCCGCCGTCGCGCCGGCGCGCCCGAGCC
>SBBV01000241.1 GCA_005240015.1 Candidatus Odyssella thessalonicensis
ATCCTTGCACGTGCCCGGCTCGGACTCGTCGGCGTTGACAACGAGATAGTGCGGGCGCCCGTCGCGCTTGTCGTCGGGCGGCATGAACGACCACTTCAAGCCGGCCGGGAAGCCGGCGCCGCCGCGCCCGCGCAAGCCCGAGTCTTTCACCTGCTGCACGATCCAGTTGCGGCCCTGCTTGATGAAGCCGGCCGTGCCGTCCCAATCGCCGCGCTTGAGCGCGCCGGCGAGCCGCCAGTCGTGGAAGCCGTAGAGGTTGGTGAAGATCCGATCCTTGTCGTCGAGCATGCTGTCCTCAGGATGGGATCGATTTCAACGTGAGCGCGCCGCCGGCGGGCTCGGTCGTGTGGCGGCCGCTTTGCGGCCCCGGCTTCGGCGATTCGCCGGCTTTGAGCTTCCGCAAGATCACCTTCATGTTCTCGTTGGTGAGATCCTCGAAGTAGTCGTCGTTGATCTGCACCATCGGCGCGTTGACGCAGGCGCCCAGGCACTCGACTTCCATCACCGTGAAGAGCCCGTCGGCCGACGTCTCGCCGACGCCGGCGCCCGTCTCCTCCTTGATCGCCGCGAAGATCTCGTTCGAGCCGCAGAGCCAGCACGGCGTGGTCCCGCACACCTGCAGCAAGTATTTGCCCACGGGCTTGCGGTGGATCATCGTGTAGAACGACGCCACCTCGGTGACGCGGATCGGCGCCATCTCGAGGATCCCGGCGATGTGCTCGATCGCCGCCTGCGGGACCCAGCCGTGCTGACGCTGCGCCAGGTCGAGGCAATAGAGCACGGCGCTCGCCTGCCGGCCGGGCGGATATTTCTTGATCGCCGCGTCGAGCTTGGCGCGGTTCTCGGCCGTGAAGGCCCAGACCTTGGGCTCCTCGGCGGCCAGCGGCGTCACTTTCGCGCTCATCGGTCGACCTCCCCGAACACGATGTCCATGGAGCCGATAATGGCGACGACGTCGGCGAGCATGTGCCCCTTGCACATGAACTCGGACGCCTGCAGGAACGCAAAGCCCGGCGCGCGGATCTTGCAGCGATAAGGCCGGTTGGTGCCGTCGGCGACGAGATAGACGCCGAACTCGCCCTTGGGCGCTTCCACCGCGGCGTAGGCTTCGCCCGCCGCCACGTGATAGCCCTCGGTGTAGAGCTTGAAGTGATGGATCAGCGCCTCCATCGAGCGCTTCATCTCGGCGCGCTTGGGCGGCGCTATCTTGTTGTCCTCGACCATCACCGGGCCCGCCGGCATCTTCGCGATCGCCTGGCGGATGATCTTCAAGCTCTGCCGCATCTCTTCCATGCGCACGAGATAGCGATCGAAGCAGTCGCCGTTCTTGCCGACCGGAATGTCGAAGTCGTACTGCTCGTAGCCCGAATAGGGCTGCGCCTTCCGGAGATCCCACGCGACGCCCGAGGCTCGCAGCATCGGCCCCGAGAAGCCCCAATCCTGCGCGTCCTCGGCCGAGACCTTGCCGATGTCGACCGTGCGCTGGCGGAAGATGCGGTTGTCGGTGAGCAGGCCCTCCATGTCGTCGACGATCTTCGGGAAGGTCTCGGTCCAGGCGATGATGTCGTCGGTCAGGCCCGCCGGCAGATCCTGGTGCACGCCGCCGGCGCGGTAGTAGCAGGCGTGCATGCGCGCGCCCGAGGCGCGCTCGTAGAAGTTCATCAGCTTCTCGCGCTCCTCGAAGGCCCACAGCATCGGCGTCATGGCGCCGACGTCCATGGCAAACGCGGGTATGTTGAGGAGATGGTTCAGGACCCGGGTGATCTCGTCGTAGAGCACGCGGATCGCCTGCGCGCGCGGCGGCGCCTTGACGCCGAGCAGCCTCTCGATCGCGAGCACATAGGCGTGCTCCTGGTTCATCGGCGAGACGTAGTCGAGCCGGTCGAAATAGGGCAGCGCCTGGAGGTAGGTCTTGTATTCGATCAGCTTCTCGGTGCCGCGATGCAGGAGGCCGATATGCGGATCGGCGCGCTCGATCACCTCGCCGTCCATCTCGAGCACGAGGCGCAGCACGCCGTGCGCCGACGGATGCTGCGGGCCGAAGTTGAGCGAGAGGTTTTTGATTTGGGGGGCGACTTCCGTCATCGCACCGCTCGCAAAGCCAAATAAACCTGTCGTCCCCGCGAAAGTGGGGGCCCATCTCGCCGCAAGTCCTTGCCTCGCCGGAAACGCTCGATGCCTGCGCCGACATGGGTCCCCGCTTTCGCGGGGACGACAAAATTGGGTAAGCGCCTCACGCTTTGGTCTCCGCCGGCTTCTTGGGCGCGTCAGCCGCCGTCACCTTGTCCTTGGTCGCCTTCTCGTCGCCGGGCAAGAGCGGCGTCATGCCTTCCCAGGGCGAGAGGAAGTCGAAGCTGCGGTAGTCCTGCGTCAGCTTCACCTTCTCGTAGACCACGCGCTTCTGCTCCTCGTCGTAGCGCACCTCGACGAAGCCGGTGAGCGGGAAATCCTTCCGCAGCGGATGCCCCTCGAAGCCGTAGTCGGTGAGGATGCGGCGCAGATCGGGATGGTCGGAAAAGACGATGCCGTAGAGGTCCCAGGCCTCGCGCTCGTACCAGCCGGCGCTGCTGAACACGCCCGTCACACTTGGCACCGGCGTGTCCTCGTCCGTCATCACCTTCACGCGGATGCGCTGGTTCTGCGTGAGGCTCAGCAGGTGGTAGACGACGTCGAAGCGCTGCTCGCGCTCGGGCCAGTCGACGCCGCAGATGTCGATCAGCACCGAGAAGCGGAAATCCGCGTCGTCGCGCAGCGTCTTCAAGACTTTCGCGATCGCCGGCCGGCTCACCACGATGGTGAGCTCGCCCGCCTTCACCTCGGCGCTGATCAACTCTTGCGCGAGCTTGCCGCGCACGAGATCGGCGAGGACGTTGAGGGGTTCGGCCATAGTCGTCAGCGCGCGAATTTCGAGGTGCGCAGGATCTTCTTCTTGAGCTGCAGCACGCCGTAGAGCAGCGCCTCGGCCGTGGGCGGGCAGCCGGGCACGTAGATGTCGACCGGCACGATGCGGTCGCAGCCGCGCACCACGCTGTAGGAATAATGATAGTAGCCGCCACCGTTGGCGCAGGAGCCCATCGAGATGACCCAGCGCGGCTCGGCCATCTGGTCGTAGACCTTGCGCAGCGCCGGCGCCATCTTGTTGCACAGCGTGCCGGCGACGATCATCACGTCGGACTGGCGCGGCGAGGGCCGGAAGAACGTGCCGAAGCGGTCGAGGTCGTAGCGGCTGCAGGCGGTGTGCATCATCTCGACCGCGCAGCAGGCGAGCCCGAACGTCATCGGCCACATCGAGCCCCCGCGCGCCCAGCCCACGAGGTCGTCGAGCTTCGACATCAGGAAGCCGCGCGACTTCAGCTCCTGACCCAGGAACCGGTCGAGCGACGCCGGCGAGGCATTGCCGGTGAAGGTGACGGTTTCGGTCGCCATTACGGGATCACTCCCATTCCAGCGCCCCCTTCTTCCACTCGTAAATGAAGCCGACGGTCAGAACGCCCAGGAACACCACCATCGACCAGAATCCGAACTCGCTGGTCTCGCGCAGCGTGATCGCCCACGGAAACAGGAAGGCGACCTCGAGGTCGAAGATGATGAACAGGATCGAGACGAGGTAGAACCGCACGTCGAACTGGCCGCGCGTGTCGGCGAACGCCTCGAACCCGCACTCATAGGCCGAGAGCTTCTCGGAATCGGGCTTCTGACGCGCCAGCAGATAGGAGGCCAGCGTCAAGAGGCCCGCGATGCCGATCGCGATTCCGAGGAAGACGACGATCGGCAGGTATTCTTTCAGCAGTTCGGTCATCGCCGCCTGTCACGCGTACCGCTTGCGGCGCCCGCCCCATGAACCTTTTGTCCGGCCCGCCGCGAATCAAGCGCGACCCGTTGGCCAAATCCGCGCCGGCGGGCGAGCCCGCGTGGGGCGGATTTGCCTTGGGCGCCTCAATCTGTCGCGGGGCTCGGAGCCGAGGACTGCGAGAGCCGTGTTGCAGTGCCACAAATTGGCAAGACGCGGCGACTTATAGTGCTGCACCTGGGCAAAGGAAAGAGCGTAAACGCCGCGTGCGCGCACGCCCGTGGGCCGCGGGTAACGCGTGGAGGAATCAGGGCATTTAGGGAGAAACCGTGGCGGGAGCGACGGGACTCGAACCCGCGACCTTCGGCGTGACAGGCCGACGCTCTAACCGACTGAGCTACGCCCCCTTACGACGGGGAGTGCGGGAGATAAGGGTCGCGGTGGGACCTGTCAAGCTGACCGGAGGATAAGGTGCGAAGGCGCGTGCGTCGCTGGGGCGGCGCCCGCATCGCACGGAGCCGCGCGTGAAAAAAACTCAGCCGGCGTGGAGAAACCCTCCGTTGCTGGCCGCGGCAACCCGGCTCTATTGCTCCGGCGCCCTCGCCCGGAGCATCCCATGCGCTACCGCATCGCCCCGCTGCATTGCCGGCCGTGGCTGCTGAACGGTATCTCGGCGCGGCTCATCGAGAGCCACTACGAGAACAACTACGGCGGCGCCCTCCTCCGCTTGAACGCGATCACCGAGGAGCTCGAGACGCTCGACCCCGCCTCGACCTCGCCGCTGGCGATCAATCGCTTGAAACGCGACCAGCTGATCGCGCTCAATTCCACGCTGCTGCACGAGCTCTACTTCGCGAGCCTCGGCGGCGACGGGCGCACGCTGCCCGAGGGGATCGCGACCGCGATCGGC
>SBBV01000608.1 GCA_005240015.1 Candidatus Odyssella thessalonicensis
AAGAGTCTTCTCCGTGATCTCTGTGTCCTCGGTGGCTCAAATTCTTCCTTTCGTCTCCCCGACTTCCCGGCTCCTGTTCACTTTCATCACTTGGCGATCTCGGCCGCCGCGCGCTCGACGCTGGCAGCGAGCGCCTCGATGCGCTCCGCCATCGCCTCGAGCACGCTCGCCGCGTCGGCGTCGGCCGCCGCGAAGGCGGAGGCGTGCTCGTCCGAGAGCTGCTCCTGCTGGTCGAGGCGCCGGCGCAGCTCGGCGGCCTCGTCGGCGAGCAAGAGGCCGACCATGACCAGCAACTGCTGGTCGCCGATCTGGCCGAACTTGGCGACGAGATCGCCGACGCGCGCATCGACGCGCGCCGCCACCGCTTTGAGGTGCTCTTCCTGCCCATCCTCGCAGGCGAGTCGGTAGGGGCGGCGATTGACCGTGATCGTGACCTCGCTCACGCGCTACCCCCGCTCATTCCTGTCGCGCCGTGACTTCGCTCACGCCGGCCCTCCGGCGCCGCTGCGTCCGCCCGCGCTCGCCGTGCCGTCGCCGAGTATCGCGGTGAGCCGCGCGATCGCCTTGTCGAGCCGATGGCGCAGGCGGTCCTCGCGCTCGGCCAGCATGTGGTTCTCCTTCTGCACGGCCTCGATGGCGCGGATGAGCTCCTGCCAATCCGCGCCGGGCGAGACCGCGGCCTTCAGCACGCGCACGCGATCATCGAGCGCCTGCTGTGCGGCTTCCAGCCGTTCGAGCGCCCGGTCGAGGCGCGCCTTCGCTTGCTCAAGCCGTTCCATGTCCCTCGAGCGGCCCGCCGCACGCCCTCAAAGGCCGGCGGCGAACCCTAATTGTTTCCGCTACTTGGGCCGAATCTTTGAAGCGGCAGGATAGGGGCAGCCGGGAAGCGCCGTCAATCGCGGGATGCGGGGATTCTCGAAGCTGCGAACTGTCCACAGATGGACGCGCTTTTCTTTGGACCGAGCCTCCGTGGGTTTGATGCGTCGGCGGCGCGCAGTTTTCCCCGCTGTCAAAGACGCGCGGGGAGGCGCGCCATCCTGCGCGACCGCGCGCGGTTGACGCGATGGCGCGCGAACGCCATGTTCCGCGCGCGGCTCGAATCGCGCCGCCTTTTCGCCGCCAATCGCGCGACCGCGCCAGCCGCCCAGAGAGAAATGCATCAGCCCGCCGTCTCGCACACCTCGATGGCCAACGCCATCCGCGCTCTCGCCATGGATGCCGTCGAGCAGGCGAAATCGGGACACCCGGGCATGCCGATGGGCATGGCCGACGTGGCGACGGTGCTGTTCACCAAGTTCTTGAAATACGATCCGCAGCATCCCGATTGGCCGGACCGCGACCGCTTCGTGCTCTCGGCCGGCCACGGCTCGATGCTGCTCTACGCCGTGCTCCATCTCACCGGCTACGGCGACATGACGCTCGAGGAGATCCGGCGCTTCCGCCAGCTCGGCAGCCGCACCGCCGGCCATCCCGAGCACGGCCACGCCGCCGGCATCGAGACGACCACGGGTCCGCTCGGGCAAGGGCTCGGCAATGCCGTCGGCATGGCGCTCGCCGAGCGCATCCTCGCCGCGCGCTTCGGCAACGACCTCGTCGACCACTACACTTACGTGCTGGCCGGCGACGGCGATCTCATGGAAGGTGTTTCGCAGGAAGCGATCACGCTTGCCGGGCATTTGAAGCTCGGCAAGCTCATCTGCCTCTTCGACGACAACAAGATCTCGATCGATGGGCCCACCAGCCTCGCCACCTCCGAGGACGCGACCTTGCGTTTCGCGTCGGCCGGCTGGCGCGTGCTCGATGTCGACGGCCACGATCCGGCGGCGGTCGAGACTGCGATCGCGGCGGCGCGGCAGGACGACAGGCGGCCCACGATGATCCGCTGCCATACCGTGATCGGCTATGGCGCGCCCACCAAGGCCGGCACCGCCTCGACCCACGGCTCGCCGCTCGGCGAGAAGGAGGTGGCCGGCGCGCGCGAGAAGCTCGGCTGGGCGCATCCGGCCTTCGTCGTGCCGAACGAGGTCGTCGCCGCTTGGCGCGCTTACGGCGCGCGCGGCGCCGCCGACTACGAGGCGTGGACGAAGCGCCTCGCCGCGGTGCCAGCGGAAAAACGGGCCGAGTTCGAGCGCGTCATCGCCGGCGATCTACCGGCGGCCTTCGCCGGTGCCATCGAATCGCTCAAGGCCAAGGCGGCCGCCGAGAAGCCCAAGCTCGCGACGCGCCAGTGCTCGGGCAACGTGCTCGAGGAGCTCACCAAGATCATGCCCGAGCTCGTCGGCGGCTCGGCCGATCTCACCGGCTCGGTCAACACGCAGGCCAAGGCGATGAAGGTCATCAAGGCCGGCGACTATTCGGGCCGCTACGTCCATTACGGCGTGCGCGAGCACGCGATGGCGGCAGCGATGAACGGCATGGCGCTGCATCGCGGCGTCATCCCCTATGGCGGCACGTTCCTGGTCTTCACCGACTATTGCCGACCGTCGATTCGCCTCGCCGCGCTGATGGGCGTGCGCTCGATCTTCGTGATGACACACGATTCGATCGGCCTCGGCGAGGACGGACCAACGCACCAGCCGGTCGAGCATCTGGCCGCGCTGCGCGCGATTCCCAACCTGCAGCTGCTGCGCCCCGCCGACATGGTCGAGACGGCCGAATGCTGGGCGCTGGCGCTGGCGGCCAAGGAGATGCCCTCGGTGCTGGTGCTGACACGGCAGGCGATTCCCGCGGTGCGCACGATCCACACGCGCGAGAATCTCTCGGCGCGCGGCGCCTATGTCTTGAGCGAGGCGACGGGTCCGCGGCGCGTGACCTTGCTCGCGACCGGCTCCGAAGTCTCGATCGCCATGGACGCGCAGGCGAGGCTCGCGCGCGAGGGCATCGAGGCCGCCGTCGTTTCGATGCCATGCTGGTCGCTGTTCGAACGGCAGCCCGCGTCCTACCGCGAGCAGGTGCTCGGTCCCGGCACGGTCAAGGTCGGAGTCGAGGCCGCGGTCGGCTTCGGCTGGGAACGCTGGCTCGGTCCCGAGGGCGGCTTCGTCGGGATGAAGAGCTTCGGCGCCTCGGCGCCGGGCGGCGATCTCTTCAAGCATTTCGGCATCACCGCCGATGCCGTGGTTTCGGCGGTCAAGGCGCGATTGGGTTGAGGTCGGCAACGCCCCATCGCAATTGAAACGGAGGCGCAGCATGATCGATCACACTGGTCTCGCGGTCGGCGATTTCGCGCGCAGCAAGGAGTGGTATGCGCGCGCCCTGGCGCCGATCGGCTACAAGGTGATGATGGAGTTTCCGGCCGAGCAGGCCGGCGGTGAGCCCGCGGCCGGCCTCGGCGACAGGCATCCGGATCTCTGGCTTGCCGGCGGCGGGCCCACTCAGCCGCGCATCCATCTCGCATTCGTGGTCAAGAGCCGCGCGCTGGTCGACGCGTTCTACAAGGCCGCGCTCGACGCCGGCGGGCGCGACAACGGTCCGCCCGGGATCCGCGCGCACTAC
>SBBV01000270.1 GCA_005240015.1 Candidatus Odyssella thessalonicensis
CCCCTGGATCCCGTCGGTGATCCTGGCCGTCCTGATCACCACGGCCTCGGGCATCGTCGTCGGGCTGCCGGCGCTGCGCATGACCGGCATCTATCTCGCGATCGCGACGCTCGCCTTCGCGGTGATCATGGAGCAGGTGTTCAGCCACTGGAACGCGGTGACCGGCGGCTTCCGCGGCCTCGCCGTCGCCAAGCCCAACCTGTTCGGCTGGCAGACCACGACCGAGACCCATCTCTACTACATCTGCCTCGTCGTGCTGATCCTGATCACGCTCGGCGTGCGCAACATCCTGCGCAGCGCCACCGGCCGCGCGATGATGGCGATCCGCGATTCCGAGATCTCGGCCCAGAGCATGGGCATCCACATCGCGCGCACCAAGGTGACGTCGTTCGGGATCAGCACGTTCATCACCGGCATCGCCGGCGCGCTGCTCGCGCACAAGCTGCAGTTCATCTCGCCCGAGGCGTTCGATCTCATCCTCTCGATCCAGCTGCTGCTGATGATCGTGGTGGGCGGACTCGGCTCGCTGCACGGCTGCTTCTACGGCGCCATCATCGTCGCCTTCCTGCCGCAGTTCCTCTCGCTGGTGAAGGACGTGCTGCCGCCCTCGATCGGCAACATCCCGGGGCTGCAGGGCGGCGTGTTCGGCCTGATCCTCGTGCTGTTCATCCTGCTCGAGCCGTACGGCATCTACGGCCGCTGGCGGAAAGTGCGCCTGTTCTTCGAGATCTTCCCGCTCTATCGCCGCGCCACGTTCAAGCGCCAGCGCGGCTATCTGAAGACGGAGCGCATGCGATGAACCCCAAGGACACCACCGGCAAGGCGAACGGCGCGAAGCCGAATGGCGTCCTGCTCGAGGCGGACAAGCTCACGATCCAGTTCGGCGGCCTGCGCGCGGTCGACCAGGTGTCGTTCGCGGTGAAGCCGGGCGAGGTCTACACGATCGTCGGCCCCAACGGCGCCGGCAAGACCACGGTGTTCAACCTCATCAGCCGCATCTACGACGTCACCGAAGGCCGCATCGCCTTCCAGGGCGAGGACATCACCGCGGTGCCGCCGCACCGCATCGCGCGCATGGGCATCGCGCGCACCTTCCAGAATATCGAGCTGTTCGAGCACTCGACCGTGCTGCAGAACCTGCTCGTCGGCCGCCACTGCCGCAACCACACCAATTTGCTCGAGGAGATCTTCTTCGCGCCGAGCGTGATGCGCCAGGAGCTGCAGCACCGCCAGCACGTCGAGCGCATCATCGACCTGCTCGAGCTCCAGCACTACCGCGAGCAGATCATCGCCAACCTGCCCTACGGCGTGCGCAAGATGGTGGAGCTGGCGCGCGCGCTCAGCACCGAGCCGACGCTGCTGCTGCTCGACGAGCCCGCCTCCGGCCTCAACATCGAGGAGACCGACGATCTCGCCAACTGGATCGACGACATCAAGAACGATCTCAAGATCACCGTGCTGATGATCGAGCACGACATGCGCCTCGTCTCGCGCGTCTCCGACCGCGTGCTGGCGATGAACCAGGGCCGCGTGCTCGCCGAGGGCGGGCCGGCCAAAGTGCAGCGCCACCCCGACGTGGTGCGCGCCTACCTCGGAGCCTGAACGATGGCCGAGCCGCTGCTCCGGATGCGCAACATCGAGACCTTCTACGGGCCGATCATGGCCCTGCGCGGCGTGAGCCTCGACGTGCCCGAGGGCAGCATCGTCACCGTGCTGGGCGCCAACGGCGCCGGCAAGACCACGATCCTGAAGACGATTTCCGGGATCATGGAGCCGCGCAAGGGCGCCATCGTCTTCGCCGGCCGCGAGATCCAGCGGCACGAGCCCGATTGGGTGGCGCGCCAGGGCATCGCGCACGTGCCCGAGGGCCGCGAGATCTTCCCGTTCCTCTCGGTCTACGAGAACCTCCTGATGGGCGCATTCACGCGCCCGGACCGCGGCGCGCTGGCCGCCGACCTCGAGGCCGTCTACGGCTATTTCCCGATCTTGAAGGAACGGGCGGCGCAGCCGGCCGCCTACCTCTCGGGCGGGCAGCAGCAGATGCTCGTGATCGCCCGCGGCCTCATGGCCCGGCCGAAGCTCATGCTCTTGGACGAGCCGTCCTTGGGCCTATCTCCGCTGCTGGTCCAGGAGATCTTCGGCATCATCCGGCGGTTGAACACGGAGCGCAAAGTCACCATTCTGCTGGTCGAGCAGAACGCCAACATGGCGCTCCAGGTGGCGCATCACGGCTACGTGCTGGAGCTGGGCCGCATCGTGATGAACGACAACTGCGAGCGGCTGCGCCAGTCGGAGGACGTCAAGGAGTTCTTCCTCGGCATGAAGGAGGAAGGCATGCGCGGCCGCCGACGCTGGAAGCGCAAGAAGACGTGGAGGTAGGGAGATGAATGCCCCGGTCCTCGAGCAACCGATCCTGCGCGACGGCCATGCCACGTTGCCCGGGCTTTTCCGCCACCGCGTCAACGAGCTCGGCGCGCGCGTGGCGATGCGCGAGAAGGAGTTCGGCATCTGGAAGCCGATCTCGTGGACCGAGTATGGGCGCCGCGTGCGGGCGATCGGCCTCGGCCTCGTCGCGCTCGGCCTGGAGCGCGGCGACGTGGTCGCGATCCTCTCCGAGAACAACAAGGAATGGATCTTCTCCGACGTGGGCGCCATCTGCGTCGGCGGCGTCTCGTGCGGGATCTATCCGACCGACTCAGCCAACCAGGTCGAATACATCGTCAACAATTCGAAGGCCGAGTTCCTCTTCGTCGAGAACGAGGAGCAGCTCGACAAGTACCTCGCCGTGCGCGAGCGCGTGCCCACGCTCAAGAAGGTCATCGTCTACGACATGGAGGGGCTGCGCGACTTCGCCGATCCGGCGGTGATGCCGATTGACCGGCTCTATGCGCTCGGCGCCGAGTACGAGAAGGCCCATCCCGAGGAGTGGAACAAGCGCGTCGACGAGGCCCAGCCCGAGGACCTCATGATCCTCATCTACACCTCGGGCACGACCGGGCCGCCCAAGGGCGCCATGATCAGCCACCGCAACGTCATCTTCCAGATGACGGCGGGCCAGAGCGGCGTCAGCGTCGAGGACGGCGACGAGCAGCTCTGCTTCCTGCCGCTCTGCCACATCGCCGAGCGCAGCTTCTCGGTGTTCTGGCAGCTCGCCTCGAAGAGCATCATCAACTTCGTCGAGAGCCCCGAGACCTTCGCCGAGAATCTGCGCGAGGTTTCGCCCACCACGATGTTCGCGGTGCCGCGCATCTGGGAGCGCTTCTATTCCGCGGTTGCGATCCAGCTCCGGGAAGCGACCTGGATCGGGCGCCTCGCCTATCGCTGGGCGCTCGGCGTCGGCCGCAAGCGCGCCGCGCATGTGATGGACGGGCGCAAGCCGCCGGCGCTGCTCGATCTCACGTTCCGCCTCGCCAACTGGCTGGTGCTCGACAATGTGAAGCGCGTGCTCGGCCTGCACCGCACGCGCTGGGTCGTGACCGGCGCCGCGCCGATCGCGCCCGACCTCATCCGCTGGTACTTCGCGATCGGCATCGAGATGTACGAGGTCTACGGCCAGACCGAGAATTGCGGCATCGCCACCGGCACCAATCCGCGCGCGCTGAAAGTGGGCACGGTCGGCGTCATCTCGCCGGGCACGGAGTTGAAGCTCTCGCCCGAGGGCGAGATCCTGCTCAAGGGCCCGCACGTCTTCATGGGCTACCTGAACCAGCCCGACAAGACGTCCGACGCGCTGCGCGACGGCTGGCTCTACACCGGCGACGTCGGCACCATCGACAACCAGGGCTTCGTGCGCATCACCGACCGGCTCAAGGACATCATCATCACCGCCGGCGGCAAGAACATCACGCCGTCGGAGATCGAGAACCAGCTGAAGTTCTCGCCCTACATCTCCGACGCGGTGGTGATCGGCGACCGGCGCAAATACCTCACCGCGCTGATCATGATCGACCACGACAACGTGGCCAAATACGCGCAGGACAAGGGCGTGCCGTTCTCGAACTACGCCAGCCTCTGCCGCGCGCAGGAGGTGCAGGATCTGATCCGCGACGAGGTCGACCGGGTCAACAAGCTGCTGGCGCGGGTCGAGACGGTGAAGAAGTTCCGCCTCATCGACACGCTCCTGACCGCCGAAGACGAGGAACTGACGCCGACCATGAAGCTGAAGCGCAAGCTCGTGAACAAGAAGTACGCGCCGCTGATCGAATCGATGTACAAGGAAGACTAGCCATTCGTGCCGGAAGCCGTTGCAATCGGCACCGGGCGGCAATCCACCCTAGGAGGAAGAAGATGCGTAGGCTTACCTCACTGCTCGCCGGTTCGCTGCTCGCCGCGGCGGGGCCGGCCCTGGCGCAGACCCAGGGCGTCAGCGCCACCGAGATCGTGATCGGCACGCACACGGCGCTCACCGGGCCGGTGGCGCCATGGGGCATCGGCTCCACCAACGGCATCCGCATGCGCTTCGACGAGGAGAACGAGAAGGGCGGCATCCACGGCCGCAAGATCCGCTACATCGTCGAGGACCACGGCTACGCCGTGCCGCGCGCGGTGCAGGCCGGCAACAAGCTGCTCAACAGCGACAAGATCTTCCTGATGGTGGGCGCGCTCGGCACGCCGATGAACAATGCGGTGTTCCAGCAGCAGCTCGCCGCCGGCGTACCCAATGTCGGGCCGTTCACCGCCGCGCGCTCGATGTATCACCCGTTCCACAAGCTGAAGTTCGCGACCCTGTCGAGCTACTACGACCAGATCCGCGCCGGCTTCAAATACTTCGCCGAGAAGAAGGGCATGAAGACGCCTTGCGTGATGTACGAGGACAACGATTTCGGCCAGGAGATCCTGGAGGGCGTGCGCGACCAGGCCAAGGCGATGAACATCAAGATCGCCGCCGAGTCGGGCCACAAGCCCACCGACACGGACTTCACCGGCGCGATCACCAAGCTGCGCGACGCCAAGTGCGACGTGATCTTCATGGGCACGATCGTGCGCGACACGATCATCCCCTACGGCACGGCGCGCAAGCTCGGCTGGAACGCGACCTTCGTCGGCACCTCGGCGAGCTATGAAAACGTCGTCGCGACCGCGCAGGGCGGCGTCACCGAGGGCTTCTACACGCTGAACGGCCAGGAGGTCGTCTATCCCGATCAGGCCACCGGCAAGGCCAAGGAGTTCATGGACAAGTACAAGGCCCGGTTCAACCAGGACGCGTTCTATCCGGCGCAGCTCGGTTACGGGATCGCCGACCTCGTCGTCGAGACGCTCAAGTCGGTCGGCAAGGACCTGACGGCCGAGAAGTTCCTGAAGGCCTACGAGAGCATCAAGGACCGCACCGGTCCGATCGGCGGCCCGCCGATCACGTTCACCGCGACCAAGCACCTGGGCTCCGATCTCGTCTTCCTCGCGGTGGTCGAGAAGGGCCGCTGGAAGTCGGTCGAGCGCAATCTGAAGTACTGAACGCGGGAGGGCCGGCGCTGCCGGCCCCGGACCAGAAACGACGAAGGAG
>SBBV01000317.1 GCA_005240015.1 Candidatus Odyssella thessalonicensis
ACATGGCGCAGCGCGGGCCGCGGCATCGTCGGCGCTCAAGCCTATGACCTGAGCGTCTCGGATGGGCCGGCGCTTCGCGTCGCGGTCTCGCTGCAGGACGTCAGCGCGCATGTGCTCGATGGAGGCGGCGGCTGGACAAGCCTGGACTGGGACGAAGGCGGATCGGTTCTCTTTTCTCCGGGGCGATCCGACGAACTTTGCGCCGACTCGCAGTGGAGCAATCTCATGTGGTTTCGGCGCGGCAAAGCCGGCCATTGGAAAATGATTCGACAAGGGCCGGATACGGCCCTTCACGCAAACCGGCCATTGGCCAGTTCACCGCCGCCGCGGCAGTCGTTCTTTGCCATTTCGGCGGATCGCCGGATGCTGCTGCGCCATCCCGGATTTGAAACGGTCGATTGGCCGGTCGTTCTTCGGATCGAAGATGCGAAGCTCAGTGCAGTGGCGGTCTCCGCGAAGAACCCCGACTTCGTGTATGCGGGCGATTCGAGCGGGCGGATCTGGTGCTCGCAGAATGCTGGAAGGAAATGGCGAGTTCTGCGCGCCTCGTCGGAGCGCGACGGCGAAATCGCGCATATCTCGATCTGCCAAGCCGACGAACGGCGCACGCTGATTTGCACGGAGGCCGGGGCGAAGTCATTCGTCTTCCGCGGTGATCTTTGCCGCGGTCGACTAGCGCTCTTCCCGCTAAGGGAAGTCGTTGGAACCGCGGTTCGCCCCTTGGGAGCTCATTGGTCCTGGATTGAAACGCTGCGCCACGATGGCTCGCTTCTGGAGCTGAATCGCCATGGTATCGCCATGACAACCGATGATGGCGCAAATTGGTCTAAGCTTCTGGTAGTGCCGCCGAACGCGATCGCTTTGCGCGCGGAATTCCGCGCGTTCGACCAGATGTGCTACCTGAGCACGCACGGGCGAGGCGTGTATGTTCATCCAATCTAGGCATCGGCCGCGCGCGGGCGCCTGCGACCGGTCGGAGGTCTAAAACCCGCGCCCTTCGACGACGATTTCCCAGACATTTGTTCCGCCGGAGCCGATATTGGTCCGGCGCGCCACCCAAGCGGTGTTCCTGCGGCGAAACTTGTACACAATCTGCTCCCGATTCTGGATTGCGTAAACGATCCAAGTTTCGAGGTCCGCTCTGACGTTCGCAGGCAACACCGTTTGGTCTTGGCAATGGTCTTTCCACTCATCGGCGTGTCTGCCGTGCCAAGGATTGTCCTCGTCCTCGTCCCACGGCGGGGCGACGCCATACCTCGGCTGGTCCCAGTCGCGGCACAGGCTGCCGAGAGTGTATGGATTCGCCTGGGAATAATGATTCGCGAAGAAAGTAGCCAACGCCTGGCGGCGCTCGGCGGTTGCCGTCATCGCGTTCAATTGAGACATGACCGGAAATCTTCCGCGCCCCCAGCCCATTGCCTCCTCCGTCCGTTCGATTGACGATCGACGCAGGAACGTAGGTCGCGATCATGAGTTGTGTCAATACTCAGCGGTCTTGACCCTCCGCACTACGATTCGCGGAGCCTCACCGCGCTTACCAGCTTCTCCGGCAGCGGCGCGGATTTCCCCGCCTTCATGTCGGTGTTGACCCAGATGACTTCGCCGGTGGAGAGGACGGCGTCGCCGCCCTTCATGAAGATCGCGAGCGCGTAGGCGATGCTGGTGCGGCCGAGCTTGGCCGTGCGCACGCCCACTTCGATCTCGGCGTCGAAGCGGATCGGCGCCTTGAACTCGACCGTGGCCTTGACGATGTGGAAATCGGTGCCGGTCGCGGGGTCGCCGCCGAGCCCGTACTGGTAGGGCAGCGCCCTGATGTATTCGGTGATCGCCGTGTCGAAATAGGCGAGGTAGTTGGCGTTGAACACCACGCCCTGCGCGTCGATCTCGGCGTAGCGCACGCGCGTCGGCCAGAAGAACCAGAAATCGGCGCGCTTCACGGAATTGGCTTCGTTCATTCTCTCAGCTCACGCACTTGTCGAAGCACGAACTCGCCGCGGACTCAAGGGAAGTGAACAGGGAGCCGGGGAGAAGTAAGAAAGATCGCGCGCGAAGACGCGCGCAAACAAAAAACGCGCCGCAGGCAACCTTTCATCTCCCCGGCTCCCTGGCTCCCTGTGAATCTTTTTCTTCAACGGTGGACCCAGCCGCCGTCGACGACGAGGCATTGCCCGGTCACCCAGCGCGCGGCGTCGGAGGCGAGGAAGAGCACGGCGCCGACGATGTCGTCGGGCTTGCCTTCGCGCTTCAAGCTCTGCCCGGCCATGAACGCGGCCTTCTGCTCGGGGCTTATCGTCTTCCGCTCGACCTCGGTGAAGATGGCGCCGGGCATGATCGCGTTGACGTTGCTGCCGTATTCGCCGAGCTCGTGCGCCATCGAGGCGGTCATGCCGACGAGGGCGCTCTTGGAGGCGATGTAGTGGAGGTAGTTGGGCCGGCCCTTCGGCACCGCCGCCGAGGAGATGTTGACGATGCGGCCCGATTTCGCCTGCATCATCGCCGGCACCACCGCCCGCGCCGCCAGGAACGGCCCGGTCGCGTTCACGTGCAGCACGCGGTTCCACTCCTCGAGCGGGATCTGCCAGAACGGGCGCATCTCGAGCGTCGAGAAGATCGCGGCGTTGTTCACCAGCACGTCGATGCGGCCGAGGCGCTCCAGCACCGCCTCAGCCATCGCCGCGAGCGAGGCCATGTCGCCCACGTCGGTCTCGACGAAGAGCGCGCGGTTGCCGCCGATCTCGGCCGCGACCGCGCGGCCCTTCGCGGCGTCGGCCTCGGCGATCACCGGGATGGCGCCGGCCTCGGCGAAGCCATGCGCCATGCGCCGGCCGATGCCCTGGCCCGCGCCGGTGACGATCGCGACCTTCCCGTTGAGGCTCTCCGCGAAGTCGCTCACCCGCCCCTCCTTCCGCTCACGATCTCGAAGCACGATCCGGCGCGCACCTCAAGCGCGAAGCGCAGGGCAGGGTAGAAAAGATTCACCATCGTGCTGGCCATGCCGCGCACGGGCGCGTAGTAAGAAGTCCGAGCGAGGGAGGACGGACATGACGACGCTCGTGATCGGCGCCGGGCTGGTCGGCGCGCAGGTGGCACGCATCCTGATCGAGGAGGGCGAGGCCCCCGTGCTGTTCGACACGGCGCCGCAGCCGGCGGCGCTCGCCGAGGTCTTCGATCCCGCGCGCGCGGTGATGGAGGTGGGCGACATCCTGCGCCCGCTCACGCTCGCCGGCGTGCTGCAGCGGCACAAGATCACGCGCATCGCGCACACGGCCGCCAATCCGATGCTGACATTGGGCGCCCAGCGCGATCCCTACGCCGCGATCCAGCTCAACATCATGGGCACGGTCAACGTGATCGAGGCGGCGCGCGCGTTCGGCATCAGGCGCGTGGTGGTGTCGAGCTCCAACGTGCTCAATCACTTCGTCGCCGGCGGCGACGGCTCGGGCGATCCGATGCGCGAGACCGCGTTCCCGCGCCCGACCACGTTCTACGCCTCGACCAAGCAGGCGATCGAGAGCTTGGGGCTCAACTATGCGCGCTGGCACGGGATCGAGTTCGCGGCGCTGCGCTACGGCGCCGTGTTCGGCCCGTGGAGCGGCGCCGGCGGCGGCGGGCCCAGCAACGTGATGCGCGAGGCGGTGAGGAAGGCGCTCGTGGGCGAGGAGGCGGTGCTGCCGGCCGGCGCCATGGAATGGGTCTATTCCAAGGACGCCGGCGCCGGCACGGTGCTGGCGCTGAAAGCGAAGGAGCTGGGTTTCGGCGTGTTCAACATCACGATGGGCGCGCTCGCGAAGCCTGAAGACATGGCGAACGCGCTCAAGGCCGCGGTGCCCGGCGCCAAGGTGCGCATCGAGACGCCGAGCGCCGCCGCCGTCTCGCTGCCGGACATGAAGGCGGTGTCCGATCTCACGCTGGCGAAGCAGACGCTCGGCTTCGCGCCGAGGTATGGATTGGTCGAGGGCGTGAAAGATCTCGTTGCTTGGATGAAGGCGCGGAGCGCCTGAAGAATTCCCCTTCTCCCGGGGGAGAAGGGGTGAGATTATTGTTTGGCCGCCTTCCGCTTCGTCGTGCGCTTGCTCATCGCCTCGAGCGCCTTCCTTGCGTCCATCGGCTTCCACCAGGGCTTCAGCCCGAGATCGCGCGCGATCACGCCGGCGCTGATGTAGCCGGCGCCGCCCGAGATGGCGCCGCCCGGATGGCAGGCCGAGCCCGCCATGTAGAGGCGCTTGATCGGCGTCGCGTAGCCCCAGTGCTTGTCCATCACCTGGTCGGCCGAGAGCGCACCCATGAAGATGTCGCCGCCCCGCATGTTGATGAGCTCCTGGCTGTAGGTGCGGGCGGTGTAGGTGTAGGTCTTCAAGATGTTGGAGCGCGTCATGTTGGGCGCGTAATGCGCGAAACGCTCGATGATGCGCTCGGTGAACTCGCGCTCGAACTCCTCCCAGCTCCTGCCGCCGCGGTCGGGATCGAACGGCATCACGTGCCAGGCATAGGTCGTGTGCTTGCCGGGCGGCGCCTGGGCGGGATCGTTGGCCGAGAGCGCGCCCGAGCCGAACTGCACCACGCGCGGCACGCGCCCGTTCTTCACGTCCTCATGGGCCGACATGAGATCGGCGATCGACTCGGCCCCGACATTCCATTTCTGCGCGAGGTTGAGCGCGGGATCGAACTTCGCGGCGCTGAAGTTCGGCGATTCGTCGAGCGCGAAGTGCACGCCGAACAGGGTCCACGCCGTGTATTTGAAGCGGTCCAGCTTCGCGCGGTAGGCCGCGGGCAGCTGATCGCGCCCGATCATCTCCTCGAAGGTCTGGTGCACATTGGCCGTGCTGGCGACGAACTTCCGCGCGCGGATCGCGGCGCCGTCGGCCGTCTCGATGCCGCTCGCCCTGCCGCCTTCCACCATGATGCGCGAAACATGCGCGTGGTTGAGATAATGCCCGCCGGCCTCGATGAAGCGCTCCATCAATCCGCACGCGAGATTGAAGCTGCCGCCCTTGCAGAGCTGGTAGCCGCTCTCGAGGTCGAACGCGCGGATCACCGACCCCATCGGGCTCGATTTCCCGATCGTGTCGACGAGCCAGGTACCGAACAGCGAGACCTTGAACAGGAAGAGGAGCTTCACCCACTCGTGCTGGAACAGCTCGTTCACGAGCGCGAACGGCTCGCGCTTCGTGATGGCGACGAAATCGCGCCCGAGCGGCGTCTTCGCGAGCAGCGCCTCGCGCTCGGCGGCCGGCAGCGGCTCGGAGAAGCGCTCGGGCAGCAGGACGTCGCGCGTCAGCGCTTCGGCCTTCGCGTTCCATTCGCGGAAGGTTTCGGCATCCTTCGGCGAGAAGTGCCGCACGCTCTTGAGCGTCGGCTCGAGCTCGCGGCTGAAGACGAGCGCCGTTCCGTCCGGATGCGGCTGGCCGAATTCGTAGAACGGCGTCACATACGCGACCTTCTCGGCCAGCCGGAGATCGCGGAACCACGGCGTGTGCGTGATGTGGAAATGATTGATCGAGTGGCTGTTGTGATAGAAGCCGGGCAGCGTCGCCTCGACCGTGGCGAGCCCGCCGCCATACATGAGCCGGCGCTCGACGAGCAGGATCTTCAAGCCCAGGCGCGCCATGTAGGCGGCGAGGATCAGGCCGTGATGCCCGGCCCCGATCACGATGCCGTCGTAGACTTTGCTCGGTGTGGCAGTCACCGTTCCTCCCTTCGGCGCCGATCGAACAGGAGACGCAGAGGCGCAGAGCCGCCATCGCGCGCGAAGCGCATTTTTGTTCTCCTCTGCGTCTCCGTGCCTCCTGTGATCTTTTTCAATCCAACAGATTCCGGGCGCGCAGCCAGCCGAGCGTCGTCGTCACCGCCTCTTTCAGCAGCTCGGGCTGGCCCTGGTAGTAGTGCGTGGCGCCCTTGATCACCTTCATCGTCTTGTCCTTGCTCGCGGCCGCCTTGAAGATCATGCCGGTATGCGGCTGCGGCACGGCGTCGTCGGCGCTGTTCTCGATCGCGAGCAGCGGCACCGTGATGTGCGCCGCGCATTTCACGCCGTGCGCGCGCGTGTCGTCCAGCGACCATTGCGAGAGCCAGGCGCGCAGCATCGAGAAGCGCGCGAGGCCGACCGGCCCCGTGTTCACCGTCTCGGGATTGCCGAGATAGCACCAGCGCGGCTTCCGGTCGTTGGGATCGAGCGCAGGATCGAGATAGCGCGGCTCGGCCATGGTGCGGTGGACGACGAAGCCGCGCTCGACCTCGCCGGTGCCGCGCTTCTTGAGCGTGGCCAGCGTCTCCTTCACCCAGGCCGTGATCTTGCGCATGCGCGCAAGCTGCGCGGCGCGGAACTCGCGGATGAAATCGGCCGCGTAGGGCGCCTGGTTCTTGTTCCTGGGATCGTAGAGATCGAGGTGCGCGACACGGTCGTCGGGATCGAGCTCGTTCTTGACCGAGGGGTCGATTGTCTCGGCCAGCATCTGCGCGCGCGAGATGTGCGCGGCCTGGAACAGCATCGCGTCGGCCGGGATGAGCTTGGCGCCCTTCACGTCGACCGGGTCGCCGGCCGGCGTGTCGACGATCGTCGGGTTCTCGGCCTGCGACTGGTAGAGAAGGGCGAGCGAGCCGCCGCCGCTCCAGCCGCCCAGGATGATCTTCTCGTAGCCCCACACCTCCTTGGCGTGGCGGATATAGGCGCCCAAGTCGAGCAGCACCTTCTCGAAGATCAGCGGCGTGTCGTTCTTCATGTAGCGGCTGGCCGCGCAGAGCACGTGCACGCCTTCCTGCACCATCGCGCGCGGCACCGGCAGCAGCTGCAGGGTCGTCGCCGGATGCATGAAGACGATGAGGGTCTTCGACGGCCGGCCCTTGGGCGTCATCCTGAGCCCTTCGAGATTGATCATCCCCTGGCTGCCGGCAAAGCCATAGGTCTCGACGAAGGCCGAGCTTTCCTTGAACTGCACATGCACGTAGTCGCGGACGACGTCGAACGGCATCTGCTTCCCTCCTGCTTCGATTTCTCGGAGAGTGGTGGCGTCGTGTAAAGCAATTTCGGCGCATGGGCCGCCTTTCTGCTCGAAGAACCGCGAAGCGGTTCTGGAGCGAAGCCCAGGGTTGCCGCGAGCGGCTACCCTGGGATCAAAGCGCCATTATGGGGATCAACCCCGCAGGGGTTGTGCCAGCGGCGATCCCGCTGGCACAACCCTTTCAGGGTTGGGCCGAGACGGTGCCGCAAGTCCCAGGGTAGCCGCTTCGCGGCAACCCTGGGCTTTGAGGCAGAACCGCTTCGCGGTTCCAATGGTCCGACACTATGCATCGCGGGAGAGGTGGATGTTTCAAGCTTTCGATCTCAGCGGAAAGGTGGCGCTCGTCACCGGCGGCAATGGCGGCATCGGCCTCGGCATGGCCGAGGCGCTGGCCCAAGCCGGCGCCGATCTCGCGATCTGGGGCACCAATGCCAAGAAGAACGACGCGGCCAAGGCGCGGCTCGCCAAGACCGGGCGCAAGGTCGAGGCCCTCGTCGTCGATGTCAGCGACGAGGCCGCCGCCGAGGCCGCGCTTGCCGAGACCGTGAAGCGCCTCGGCCGCGTCGATGCGTGCTTCGCCAATGCCGGCGTCACCGGCCGCGCCAAGAGCGTGTTCGATCTCGACGGCAAGGAATGGCGGCGCGTGCTCGCGGTGAACCTCGACGGCGCGTTCTTCACCTTGCGCGCGGCGGCCAAGCACATGGCGAGCTACGAACTCGCCGAGCGCGGGGCCGAGCTTGAAGCC
>SBBV01000123.1 GCA_005240015.1 Candidatus Odyssella thessalonicensis
AGCGATGTCGGCCATGCTCTTGCCCGCGTCAAGCGGCGCCAGGCGCTGGGCCAGGAACTCGCTCTTGAATTTCTCGTCCTTGCCGCCGAACGCCGCCGCGCGATCGCGAGCATGGCCGCGATTCCGCCCGCGGCCTATCGCGCCGCGCTCGAATGCATCGTGACCTTCAACCGCGCCGACGATCTCGCACGCATCACCTGCCCCACGCTCGTGCTCGCCGCCGAGCACGACCGCCTGGCGCCGCCCAAGACATTGGCGCGCATGGCCGAGCGCATTCCCGGCGCCCGCTATCGCTGCATCGCCGGCGCCGGCCATCTCGCCAATCTCGAAAAGCCCGCCGACTTCGCCGCCTTCCTCGACGAATTCCTCGCCACGTTTGCCTGACGGAGACTTTGCTATGCCCGCCGTTGCCGACATGTTCTCGCCGCTCACGCAATCGCAGCGCCGCTTCGTCGACGCGGTCCGGGCGCTCGGGCCCGAGTTCCAGCAGCGTGGCTTCGCCTACGACGACGAGGGCCGCTTCCCGGTCGAGAACTACGCCGACCTGAAGCGCACCAAGCTGCACGCGATCAACGTGCCGACACGCTATGGCGGGCTCGGCGCCACCTACGTCGACTACGGCGTCTTCAGCGCCGAGCTCGCGCGCTGGTGCGGCGCCACCGCGCTCACCTTCAACATGCACGCGGCGACCGTGATGTGGTCGAGCGTCATCGTCGACGATTTCGACCTGCCGGCCGACGCCAAGAAGCAGCACGAGAAGCGTCGCGCCGCGATGCACGACAAGGTCGTGAACGAGGGTGCGATCTTCGCGCAGCCGTTCTCCGAGCCCAACAGCGCCGCGGCGGCGGGCAAGGCGCCGTTCGGCACCGCCGCCAAGCGCGTCGACGGCGGCTATCTCGTCAACGGCACGAAGCACTTCGCCTCGCTCTCGGGCTATGCCGACTACTACGCCGTCGTCTGCACCGAGGAGGACAAGGAGGGCCTGCACGACGTCAAGAACACGATCCTGCTCGCGGTGCCGGCCAAGACCAACGGCGTCAAGCTCTTCGGCGGCTGGGACGTGCTCGGCATGCGCGCCACCGATTCGCGCTCGCTCGATTTCAAGGACGTGTTCGTGCCCGAGGACAATCTCCTGATGCCGCCGGGCATCTACTACAGCGCGGCGCTCAAATGGCCGCACATGTTCGTTTCGCTGACGCCCTCCTACCTCGGCATCGCACAGGCGGCGTTCGACTTCACCGTCGCCTATCTGCGCGGCGAGGCCGAAGGCGCGCCGCCCGCCGGCCCGGCCCGGCACAGCGCCGCCAAGCAGCTGGCCGTCGCCGAGATGCGCATCAAGCTCGAGCAGGCGAAGGCGCTCTGGTGGCGGGTCATGCACGAGGCGCGCCTCAATCCGACCAAGGAGGAGCGCCTGCGCTGCTACGCGGCCCAGTACACGGTGATGGAATACGCGAACGACCTCTGCCAGCTCGGCATCCGCGTCTGCGGCGGCCGCTCGATCTTCAAGAACTTCCTCATCGAACGGCTCTACCGCGACAGCCGCTGCGGCTCGTTGATGCTGCCGTGGACCGCCGAGATCTGCCTGGAGCGCCTCGGCCGCGAGAGCCTGTTCGAGCCGGGCGAGAAATAGCCGCGGGCGCGGGACGGCGGCGATGGACATCTCGAACTGGGTGGCGCATCGCGCGCACTGGGCGCCGGCGCGGACCGCGATCCGGTTCGAGGGGCGCGTCTGGACCAACGCCGAGTTCGAGGACCGCGTCGGGCGCCTCGCCGCCGCGCTCCGGCGCGAGCTCAAGATCGGCGAGGGCGATCGCGTCGCTCATCTCGGCCTCAACTCGCCCGACCTCCTGGCGCTGTTCTTCGCCTGCGCGCGCGTCGGCGCATTGATCGTGCCGCTCAACTGGCGCCTCACGCCGTCCGAGCACGCCTATCAGATCGGCGATGCCGCCCCCTCCGCGCTGCTCGTCGAGCCCGAGTACTGGGAGCATGTGGGCCGCATTCGCAGCCAGTTCGAGACGCTGCGCTACGTCGCCTATCGCGGCGGCGCGGCGCCGGGGCCGGGCTGGCTCGATTACGAGGCGATGCTGGCGGCAAGCGCGCCGCTCGCGCCCGACCCCAATCGCAGCCTCGCGACGCCGTGCGAGATCAAGTACACGTCGGGCACCACCGGAAAGCCCAAGGGCTCGGTGCGCACGCAGGAAGGCGTGTTCTACAACGCGATCAACTCGGGCTACGTGTTCGAGATGACGCCCGCGGATCACGTGCTGACCGCGATCCCGATGTTCCACGCCGGCGGCATGCACATCCAGACGACGCCGGCCCTGCACTGGGGGGCGACGATCACGATCCACCGCCGCTTCGAGCCGGGCGCGGTGCTGGCCGAGATCGCAGAGAGCCGCCCGACGCTGATGCTGGCGGTTCCCGCCGTCTCCGGCGCGCTCATCGCGCATCCCGACTTTGCGAAGACGGATGTCTCGTGCCTGAAATGCGTCTGTGGCGGCTCCTCGGTCGTACCCGAGGCGGTGATCAAGCCGTGGACCGATCGCGGTATCCCGTTCAACCAAGTCTACGGCATGACGGAGACGGGACCGACGGCCATCGCCTCCTCGATCGCGGACGGGCGCCGCAAGAGCACCTCGGCCGGCAGGCCTGTGCCCTACATGGAGGCGCGGCTCGTCGACGACGCCGGCCGCGACGTGAAGCCGGGCGAGCGCGGCGAGATCTGGCTGCGCGGGCCGGCGCTGCTGAAGGAGTATTGGCGCAATCCCGAGGCGACGCGCGCGGCGTTCGATGCGGCGGGCTGGTTCAGGACCGGCGACATCGCGCATTGCGACGAGGAAGGCTTCTACTACGTCGACGACCGCAAGACCGACATGATCATCTCGGGCGGCGAGAACGTCTATCCCGCCGAGCTCGAGAACGTGCTGGCCGATTGCGCCGACATCGCCGAGTTCGCCGTGATCGGCCGCGCCGATCAGCGCTGGGGCGAGATCCCCGTCGCCTGCGTCGTGCCGAAGCCCGGCCGCGCGCTCACCAAGGAGCAGGTCATCGCGCTGTTCCACAACCGCCTCGCGCGCTTCAAGCATCCGCGCGACGTCGTCTTCCTCGAGGGCCCGCTGCCGCGGACCTCGCTCGGCAAGGTGCAGAAGCACGAGCTGCGCCGGCGTCTCGGGATCGGCTGACAGCCGATGGCTGAGAAGCGCTCACGCGTCGCGCGAGAAAGATTCGCGTGCCTCTGCGAACGCGCGTCGGTAGCCTCTTCGCCCCTCGCGGCGCATCGAACTTGTCTCGATACGGAAGCGAAGCGCATGGCGCGCATGCGTGTTGTGAGTTGTCGCCGCGGAGCGGCGAACCTATCATCCGGGTAATTACCCGCGTCGCCGCTCCGGGGATCGGAACCATCGCATGAGCTTCGTGCCTTCCGCCTGGCGCCTGCCCATCGGCGTCATCGTCGTCTGCGGCTGCCTGATCGGCATCGTGTCGTTCGGCGCGCGCGCCGGATTCGGCCTCTTCCTCACGCCGATCTCGACCGAGCTGCAGTGGGGCCGCGAGGTCTTCGCGCTCTCGATCGCGATCCAAAACCTGATCTGGGGCGCCGGCCAGCCCTTCGCCGGCATGCTCGCCGACAAATACGGCTCGGGGCGCGTGATCGCGATCGGCGCGCTGATTTATGCCGGCGGCGTGGCGCTGATGGCCTATTCCTCCGAGCCTTATCAGATGCACCTGACGGCGGGCGTGCTGGTGGGCCTCGGCACCGCCTTCGCCTCGTTCATGATCGTGATGGCGACGATGGCGCGGAAAGTGGCGCCGAAATGGCGCTCGCTCGTGCTCGGCATCGCCACCGCATCGGGCTCGATCGGCCAGTTCACGATGGTGCCGCTCGGGCAGGAGTTCCTGAAGGCCTATGGCTGGCACACGGCCCTGCTGCTGCTGGCCGCGATCCTGCTCGTGATCATCCCGCTCTCCGCGACGGTGACGGGCAAGGGCGCGCCGGCGCCGGGAACGCAGGATCAGACCGTGCGCGAGGCCTTCGCCGAGGCCTTCGGCCACAGGAGCTACAACCTGCTCGTCGCCGGCTTCTTCGTGTGCGGGTTCCATGTCGCGTTCATCATGGTCCACCTGCCGGCCTTCATCGTCGACCGCGGCCTCGATCCCAAAGTCGGCGGCACGGCGCTGGCCCTCGTCGGCGCGTTCAACATCATCGGCAGCCTCGCCGCCGGCTATGTCGGCGGCAAGTTCAGCAA
>SBBV01000285.1 GCA_005240015.1 Candidatus Odyssella thessalonicensis
AAGAACCAGGGCCAGGGCCACGAGACCACGTTCAAGCAGATCGTCGCGCACCGCCTCGGCCTCGCGCCGGCCGACATTCGCTTCGTCGACGGGGATACGGGCAGCGTCGCGTTCGGCACCGGCACGATGGGCTCGCGCTCGACCGTGATCGGCGGCACGGCGCTCTGGATCGCCAGCGACAAACTAATCGCGAAGGGCAGACGGATCGCCGCCCATCTGCTCGAGGCGAGCGCCGAGGATATCGAGTTCGTGCATGGCCGCTTCACGGTGGCCGGCACGGATCGCGCGATCGAGCTCAAGCGGGTGGCACAGGCGGCGTTCCTGGCCGAGAAGCTGCCGCCGGGCATGGAGCCGGGCTTCTACGAGACCGGGACCTTCTCGCCCGCGCAGCAAACCTTTCCCAACAGCTGCCATGTGTGCGAGGTCGAGATCGACCGCGAGACCGGCGCGGTGGCGGTCGTCAATTACAGCGTCGTCGACGATGTCGGCACGGTCGTGAACCCGCTCACCTTGAAGGGCCAGATCCACGGCGGAGTGGTGCAGGGACTCGGCCAGGCGCTGATGGAGCGGATCGTCTACGACCGCGAGTCGGGGCAGATCTTGACCGGCTCGTTCATGGACTATGCCATGCCGCGCGCGGCCGACGTCTGCGCCATGGCCGTCGAGAGCAATCCAGTGCCGACCAAGCTGAACCCGCTCGGAGCCAAGGGCGCCGGCGAGGCGGGAACGGTGGGAGCGCTTGCCGCCGTCACCAATGCGATTATCGATGCGCTTGCACCGCTCGGCATCCGCGACATCGCGATGCCGGCGACGAGCGAGCGCGTCTGGCGCGCGATCGCCGCGGCTACTTCTGCATCGTCGCCGGCAGCCAGGTCGCGAGCGCCGGGAACAGCACCAGGATGAAGATGCGCAGGCAATCGGCCGTCACAAATGGTGTGATGCCGCGCGCGATCGTCTGCAGCGGAAGGTTGGGCACGGCGGCGTTCAACACGAACAGATTCATGCCGACCGGCGGCGTGATCGCGCCGATCTCGGCCAAGGTCACGAGGACCACGCCGAACCAGATCGGATCGAAGCCGAGCGCCTTCACCAGCGGGAACACCGCGCCGATGGTGAGGAGGATCATGGAGAGGCTGTCCATGAGGCAGCCGAGCACGATGTAGAAGGCGCACAGCACCAGGAGAACGAGATAGCGATTCCAGCCCGCCTCCTTGATGAGGCGGATCAGCTCCTGGGTGAGGCCAGTGGCGTCGATGAAGTAGTTGAAGATCGTGGCGCCGATCAGGATGAAGAAGATCATCGCCGTGGTGAGCGCCGTCTCGGCGAAGCCGGCGCGTATGACTTGCCAATTGAGGCGCCGGCTGACCGCCGCGAGCGCGATGGCGCCGAACGCGCCGACGCCGGCCGCCTCGGTGGGCGCGAACCAGCCGAAATACATGCCGCCGAGCACCACGGCGAACAGCAGCACCACCTGCCAGACCTGTGTGAGCTCTCGCCCGCGCTCGACCCAGCCGATCCGCGGGCCCGGCGGCCCCTGTCGCGGATTGCGCAGCGTGATCCAGCCGACCGCGCTCATGTAGAGCACGGTGCCGAGGATGCCGGGGAAGATGCCGGCCACGAAGAGCGCGCCGATCGAGGTCTCGGTCATGAGCCCGTAGATCACGAAGGCGATGCTGGGCGGGATCATGATGCCGAGCGTGCCGCCGGCGGCGACCGAGGCCGAGGCGAGACGGTCGTCATAACCGCGGCTGCGCATCTCGGGCATCGCGATGCGCCCGATCGTGGCCGCGGTCGCGATGCTCGAGCCGCAGACCGCGCCGAACAGCGCCGAGGCGCCGATCGTGGCCATGGCGAGGCCGCCGCGCCAATGCCCGACGAAGGAGGCGACGAGCGTGTAGAGGCTCCGCGAGAGCCCGCCATGGGCCGCGAACACGCCCATCATGATGAACAGCGGCACGACCGAGAGGCTGATCGGGAACACCGACTCGAACGTCGCGCGCCCCAGCACGAAGCCGAGCGTCGCGAACCCGTTGACGAAGCCGTAGCCGAGCGCCCCCACCACGCCCATCGCGATCGCGACCGGCACGCGTAGCATGATGAGCGCGACGACGCACGCAAAGCCGAGCGCGCCGATGGCCTCGCGGTCCATGTCAGGCTGCCGGCTCTCTGGGGGCGCCGATCCGCTCGGCGCCCGCGACGAGCACCACGAGATGGCGCA
Source organism: Candidatus Odyssella thessalonicensis (assembly GCA_005240015.1). Taxonomy (GTDB): domain Bacteria; phylum Pseudomonadota; class Alphaproteobacteria; order Bin65; family Bin65; genus SBBV01. The sequence goes on from SBBV01000285.1 coordinate 2,219, forward strand.
AGACGTGAACGACGCAGGCCAGCGCCGAGACGCCGAGCGCGATGAGCAGCGGAGCCCAATACCAGACGATCGGGATCGCGAGCGTGTTCGAGACGTCGCCCTTGGCGATCTGCTGTCCGGCCTGCACGAAGCCGTAGCGCAGCAGGGCCACGACGAAGACGCTGCTCAGCACCGCGACCGCAAGCTTCAGGGCGGTGAGCGCGCGCGGTGGCAGGCGGTCGGTGACGAACTCGACGCCGACATGGCCTTCGCGCACGAAGACGAACGGCATGCCGAGGCAGATGCACGCCATCACCAGCAACTGCATGATGTCGCTGATGCCGAGGATCGTGAAGCCGGTCGTCTTGCGGCCGACGATGTCGATGATGAGTGCGCCGATGGCGACCGAGATCAGCGCCACGCCGGCGAAGGCGAGCGCCTCCGCCAGCCGGTCGAGCGCGACGAAGACGCGGCGCATCACCGACGCGCCGCGGCGGCCCGGGCCGCGGTGCGACCCGGCCGCCGATGCCGCATCGCAATCAATCCGAGCCCGGCGCTACTTCTTCTTTGCGAACTCATCGGCGCGCTTGACCATCTCGTCGTAGATCGCGCGCGCATCGCGGATCCCCTGCTTCTCGAGCTCGGCGAGCTGCTGGTCGACGACCGGCTTGAATTCGGCGCGCCATTTGGCGCGGACCTCTTGCGGCGGGCGCACTTCGACGATGCCCTTGGCCCGTGCGATCTTCTCGCTGTCGACCTCGGACTTCTCCCACGCCTTGGGGAATGCCTCGGCCCAGGCATCGCCGGTGGTCTCGTCGATGACCTTCTTCACGTCGGCGGGCAGGCTCGCGAACTTCTTCTCGTTCATGACCGCGTGGAAGCAGATCACCATCAGCTCGGAGCGGTAGTAGTGCTTGACGAGGTTTTCGATGCGGAAGCCGACGAGGCCGTCATAGATCATCGCGATGCCGTCGAGGGTGCGCTTCTCGAGCGCCTCGTAGATCTGCACCGGGCCCATCGTGACCGGCACGGCGCCGATATGCTGCAAGGTCGCCTGCACCTGCGAGCTCGGCGCGCGGATGCGCAGGCCCTTCAAGTCGGCAAGCGACTCGATCTTCTTGTCGCGGGTGAAAAAGCCGATGCCGGTGCTGCAGTTGAGGCCGAGCACCTTGAAGCCTTTGTAGTCCTCGGCGAGATGGCTCTCGCGCATCGACCACACCGTCTTGGTCGCGACCTCGGAGGTGGTCGCGATCATCGGCAGCTCCATGATCAGCGTGCGCGGCACGCGGCCACGCGGCACGCCATTCAAACCGATCGCGGCATCGGTGACGCCGGCCGCGACCTGGTCGGCCTGGTTCATCACGTTGCCGAACGGCGAGTTTCCGGCGAAGAGGCGGACCATCACCTTGCCGTTGGTGCGCTTCGCCACCTCCGCCGCCCAGTGGGTCAGTATTTCGGAGAAGAACCAGTGGGCCGGCGGAACGAAGGTGCTTGCCTTCAACTCGATCTTGTCCTGTGCGCCGGCGGGCTGGCCGAGCAGCAGCGTGGCCACGGCGATCGTCAGCATTCGCGTCTTCATGAGTTTTCTCCTCCACGAGGCCCCGGTCTCCCCGAAGCCAGGATTGATACCACGTTTTCCGGTTGCGCTCAGCCGGTGACGCCGAGCTCGCGCGGCGTGTCGATGAGGCACTCCGCGCCGTTCTTCCGCACGATCATAAAGTCCGAATACATGCAGCCCACGTCGCACTTCCATTTGGGATTGAAGATGTCGAGGTTGTTGCCGAACGCCATGCCCTCTTCGAGCACGAAATCGCCGATGCGGTGCCCGTTCAGAGCGTTGCCGCCGTAGCCCGGGAGATAGATGACGGTCGGGAACTCGGGCGAGCCGAGGCCCATCGCGTGGAAGCCGAGCTCGACGAAGTCGTAGCCGGCCCGCTCGCAGGGCTTCCTGATCGCCTCCCAAGCCTGCCGCAGCGTGTTACCGGCTTTCAGCACCTCCTTGCTCACGTCGAGGCACTCGACACAGACCTTCCAGATATCGAGCAGCGGCTGCGGCGGCTTCTTGCCGACATAGACCGTGTATTCGGTGTGGCAGAGATAGCCGCCGTATTTCGTGTGCCACTCGGCGACGATGATGTCGTTCTCGGCGAGCGGGCGCGTCGACGGCACCTGCGGCTGGTCGAGGCCGTGCAGCAGATGCCAGAGCTCGGTCGGGGGATGATCGATCGGGCCCGAGGCGAACAGGTTGAAGATGTTGGGCTCGCCGCCGTTCGCGATCTGCGTCCGGATCATCTCGGCGAAGACTTCGGCCTCGGTGACGCCGGGCCGCGCCGTGTTGAGCATCGCGTCGACGACCTTCCGCGCGATCTTGCCGGCCTTCCGCAGCATGCCGATCTCTTCCTCGCTTTTGACGAGGCGCATCTGCTCGAGCATCCAGCTCGCGTCGACGAGCTCGGCCTCCGGCAGCTCCTTCTTGAGCGCCTCGACCTCGCCGTAAAGCAGGGTGGGCACGGTCTGGATCGTCGAGCTGTAGCCGACGAGGCCGATGCGCGAGCGTGCGACGCCGCGGCTCCTCAGCTCGGCGCAGATCTCGCCCAAGCCGCGGAACGCGCGGATGTCGCTCACCCATTCCTGCGTCGAATGCAGGAAGTTGAACGGCCGATTCATGTGCGCGACCGAGTTCCACACGACCGGCGGCTGGTCGACGAAGAACGCGCCGTAGAGCGCGATCTTCGAGGCGACATGGAAGACGTAGCGGATGTTCGCGATGCCCATGTCCCAGTAGATGTCGTTGCCGAGGAACAAGAGCGCATCGAAGCGCCCCAGAACCATGCGCTTTCTGAGCTGATCCCAGCGCCGGTCGCGCTCGGCCAACGACAACTGCGGCAGATATTTGATCGGCACCTTGGTGGGCTTGGCGCCCTCGGGCACCGGATGCGGCGGATAGAGCGGGTTGAGCTTGGCGAGCGAAGGGTTCGGCTGAAGGGTCGTGTCGGGACTCATGGCGTTACTCCGCTAGGCCGCGGCCAACTCGCGCGCGATGCGCGGCGCCACGTGCTGTGCGAACAGGCGCATCGAGCGCTCGGCGACGGCCATCGGCATCGTGGAAGGATTGACGTGCAGCGACGCGATCTCGAAGCCGCCGACCTTCCGGTGATAGTCCATCATCATCTCGAGGATGTCGGCGGGCGTGCCGACCCAGGCGAACCCCTTCTCGAGCTGCTGTTCGAAGGTCTCCTCGCGCAACTGCGCGATGATCTTGTCGTAGCCGGGGTAGTCCTTGGTGCTCGCGCCGGCCAGCCAGCCCGCGGCGGCATCGACGAGGCCCTTGAGATGGCCGGTGATCGGCCCCCGCGCCGCCTCGATCGCCTCGCTGCGGTCCATCGCGCAGCACATGAAGAAGGAGTTCATGACGACGCCCTTGCCGGGGTGGCCGGCGGAGCGCCACGCCTCGCGATAGCGTCCGAGCACGTCGAACATGCGCTTCGCGTCGAGCGGGATCGCCATGAGATTGTAGCCGTTGCGGCCCGCCTCCTCGAAGGATTGCGGCGTGCCGAGCGCCGCGACCCAGAACGGCGGCCGCGGCTTCTGCGTCGGCCGCGGCAGCGAGGTGACGTTCGCGAAGCTGTGGAAGCGGCCCTTGTGCGAGACGTTCTCGCTCTCGAGCAGGAGCCGCACCTGCTCGATGCCCTCGCCGAACCGCTCGCGGCTCTCGTCGAGGCTCACGCCGAAGCGCTGGAACTCGTGCGGCAGGAAGGCGCGGGCGAAGCCGGCGTCGAGCCGCCCGCCGCTGATCGCATCGAGCATGCCGAGCTCGCCGGCGATCTTGAGCGGATTGTTGAACGCGGGCAGCACGGCGCCGGTGACCAGGCGCGCGCGCCGCGTCACCATGGCCGCCGCGGCCAGGAACACGATCGGACTGGGGCTGTAGCCGCCATAGGGCTCGAAGTAGTGCTCGACCTCGCGCACATGCGTGAAGCCGAGGCCGTCGCACAGGGAAGCGAGGTGCAGCACCTCGCTGAAATGCTGCTGCGGGCTGCGCTGCTCGGGCGAGAGGCAGGGAAAGAAGTTGAGCCCAAATTGCATCCGCCCTGTTCCTCCCGAGGCGATCAGCGCTGCCGTAGCTGCGAATGAAGCATGGCGTCACCCGTGCCGCCAATCCCTTGCGCGCCCAACGACAGTATAGCGCGCATTGGCGGCCCGCTCAGAGATCGCGCGCCTTCGGCAGCACGTCGCGCGCGAACACTTCGAGCGAGCGCATGATCTCGGCCTGCGCGAGCGAGCCGAAATCGATGATCAGGCTCACCTGCGTGATGCCCATGTCGCGCATGAGCTTGATGCGGTCGAGCACACGGTCCGGCCCGCCCATGAGCACGCGGCCGGGGAAATAGACGTCGAAGCCCGATTGCTTGTGATAGTCCTCGCGCGCGGCGTAGCCCTTGTAGGCGACGGGGTCGGGCGCCTTCTGCGCCGCCTCCGCGCCGGCAGCGGAATACTCCGCCATCGGCTTCTCGACGACCCTCTTCAGCTGCGCCACGTCATCGTGCGCGAGGAAGTGGGCGTGGTAGCAGCAGCACACCTCGTGATCTTCGACCAAGCGGTTGTGTTTCTTCAGCGCCGCGAGGTACCAGCCGATGCGCTCGCGCGCGATCTCGGGATCGACGTGGTAGGCGACGTAGAGGAGGTTGTAGCCCTCCTTCGCGGTCCAATCGAAGCTTTCGGGCGTCAGGAAGCACGCGACCCAGATCGGCGGATGCGGCTTCTGCAGCGGCGGCGGCAGGACCGTCATCCCGTCGACCGGCGGGCGGAAGCGGCCGTTGAATTTCAGCGTCGGCTGGGTCCAGGCGCGCCGGATCAGATCGACTCCCTCCTCCACGCGCTCGCGGCTCTCGCGCATCTCGATGCCGAAGGTCTCGAACTCGTTGCGCAGGAAGCCGCGGCCGACGCCGAAATCGAAGCGTCCGTTCGAGAGCTGGTCCAGCGTCGCCGCCTGCTCGGCGACGCGCAGCGGATCGTTGAGCGGAAGCACGGTGGCCCCGGTGCCGAGGCGGATGCGCTCGGTGCGCGCGGCGAGATAGGAGAGCAGCGCGTAGTTGGCGGCGCAGAGTCCGCCGTGGCGCACGAAGTGGTGCTCGACGATCCACACATACTCGAGGCCGATCTTCTCGGCGAACATCACCTGCTCGACGATGTTGGCGAAATGCGTGTGCGCGTCGCGCACCGATGGCAGATAGGTCGGGAGGTAGAAAAGGCCGAATTTCACGGAATGCGGATCCCAAAAAGCAGCGGGCCGCAGCATAGCCAGCGGGCGCGGCGGCGGTCTGCAAAGTGCTTTGCATAGGCCGCCGTGCCGAGCCTAACATCGCGGCCGGACCGGGAGACCGGCCCGGTCAGGGAGGACATCATGCTGCATCATCCGTCAGGGCTCGATTGGCGCGAGATGGTTCCGATCCGGCGGCGGCTCCGCTTTCCCGCCGATGCCACCATCGTGAGCGGTGGCGAGCCGACCGAGCGCTCGGTCTATCTCGTGATCGAGGGAACCGTTCGGCTCTCGCTTCTGACCGCGGACGGCCGCGAGCAGGTGATGATGTATCTCCCGAAGGGCAGTTTGTTCGGCGAGCAGGCCGCGCTCGGCCGGACCACGCTCTGCGCCGACCTCGTCGCGATCGCCGACGAGCCGGTCGAGGTGGGGCAGATCGTGGCCAGCGACATCGTCGCGGCGCTGAAGCGCCGCCCCGATCCGTTTCTCGACTTGATGCGCATCACCGGCGAAAAAACCTCGCTGTTCATCCAGGCGGTGGCGCGCGCGACGTTCGGCTCGGCCCGCGACCGTGTCGCCAGCCTCATAAGCGCGCTCGGCCAACGCCAGGACCGCCTCGCGATCACGCAGGAGCGCGTGGCGCGCCTCTGCGGCACCACGCGCGTGACCGCCGCCGCGCAGCTGCGCCGGCTCGCCGACGAAGGTGCGATCGGCATGAAGCGCAACGCGATCGTGATCCGCGACGCCGAGCGCCTGGCTTCGCCGCCGGCAAGTCCTTAGCGCTCAGACGCCGGCTTTAGGCGGCAGCGGGATGAACCCGCGGCGGCGCTGGCGCCGAGGACGAGCGCGAGTTCGCCCCACATCAGGCGCGCTTGATGCCGAGGAACGACGCGACCGCGTCGGGATAGCCGCGCGGCGCGGTCTCGGCACGGATTTCGGCGATGCGCGCAGCCACGTCCTCGGGCGTGATCGGCTTGTCGATCGGCAGCTTCACGCCCGCGTTCTCCACCGCCCAGGCACGGCCGAAATGGCCCGAGCCGGCGATGAAGGTTTCGCCGTTGGCCGTGCACTGCTCGCTGGCAAGCCAGGCGACGAGCGGGGCCACCAGTTCGGGGCCGTGCAGCTGCGAGGTGTCGACGCCCTGCCGCTCGGTCATCGGCGTCAGCGCATAGGGCGCCACCGCGTTGACGCGGATGCCGCGCCGCCCGCATTCCTGCGCCAGCGCGCGCATGAAGGCGATGATCGCACCTTTCGAGGCCGAATAGGCGGTGAGGCCGTGGAGGCCATAAAGCCCGGCCGAGCTGGTGCTGAACACGATGCGTCCGTAGCCCTGCTCGCGCAGCAGCGGCAGCGCGGCCTTCGTGACGTGGAGGCTGCCGAAGAAGTTGATGCTGAACACGCGCTCGAACTCTTCGAGAGAGGTGTTGTGGAGCGCGGAATGCTGATCGACGCCCGCGTTGTTGATGACGATGTGGAGGCGGCCGAAATGCTCGAGCGCTGCCTGGAACATGCGCTCGCCCGCCTCGGCGTTCTCGACATTTTCGTAGTTCGCAACAGCAACGCCGCCCGCGGCCCGAATTTCGTCGACGACGCGGTCGGCCGAGCCCTTTTCGCCCGCCGGCTCGCGTTTCCGGTTGTTGACGAGCACGCGGGCGCCGCGGCGGGCCAGCAACAGCGCGTAGGCGCGGCCCAGGCCCTTGCCGGCGCCGGTGACAAGGGCCACGCGTCCGTCGAAGCGGATCGGTTCCATGGCGCCCGCCGCTACGGCAGCAGAACCGAGGCACCGATGGTCCGCCGCGCCTCGAGCTCGCGGTGGGCGGTGGCGGCGTCGCGCAGCGCGAAGCGCTGGTTGATGCTGGCGCGGATGATGCCGCGGCGCAGCGCGCCGAAGGTGCGGCCCGCGATCTCGCGCAGTGCGGCGGGGTCAGCGGTGTAGTGGAACAGCACCGGGCGGCTCAACGTTGCCGATTTCGCCGAAAGCCCCGCCGGATCGATCGGCGGGATCGGACCCGAGGCCTGGCCGTAGGAGACGAGGTGACCGCAGCGGGCGAGCGCCTCCATCGAGCCGGCGAAGGTGGCGGCGCCGACCGCGTCATAGATGACCGCGGCGCCTGAGCCCTTGGTGACGTCCCTGGCGCGCGCCGCGAAGTCCTCGCGCGTGGTCACGATCGGATAATCGCAGCCATTGTCGCGCGCGAGCCGCGCCTTCTCGTCCGAGCTCACCGTGCCGATCACGATGCAGCCGAGATGCTTCGCCCACTGGCACAGCAGCAGGCCGACGCCGCCGGCGGCCGCGTGCACGAGGATCGTGTCGCCGCGGCGCACCTGGTGCGTGCGATGGAGTAGATACTCGGCGGTCATGCCTTTCAGCATCAGCGCGGCGGCGGCCGCATCGTCGATGTCCTCGGGCACGACCACGAGCTGATCGGCGGCCATGGTGCGGATCTCGGCATAAGCGCCGACCGGCGGGCAGGCATAGGCGACGCGGTCGCCGGGCAGAATGCCGATCACGTCGGGGCCGACATCGAGCACTTCGCCCGCCGCCTCCATGCCCGGCGTGCCGGGCGGCGTCAGCATCGGATAGGCGCCGGTTCGCACGTAGACGTCGATGTAGTTGAGACCGATCGCGGTCTGGCGGATGCGCACTTCGCCGGGACCGGGCGGCGGCACGCGCACTTCTTCAATGCGCAACACGTCGGGGCCGCCATGCGAGCGCATCACGATCGCGCGCGCCTGCAGTGCGCCGCTCGGCGTGCCGGCGAGCACGCGTGGCTGCGCGCGTCGCGGCACGGCGGCCGCCGCCTCGCCCTCGAGAAAGCGCCGCGCCGCCGCGAAGCCGCCGACATAGATGTCTTCGCCCACCATG
>SBBV01000362.1 GCA_005240015.1 Candidatus Odyssella thessalonicensis
CCCTAACCCTCCCCCGCAAATGCGGGGGAGGGAATTCTGTATACCGCCAATCGCGGCAAAAATCGTCACGGCCCGGAACGAAAAGGCGGCCCTTTCGCGGCCGCCCGTCGCCGAACCGTCAAACTCGTGAAATTGCCTAGGCCGCGGCCGGCTGCTCTTCCTTGGGCGCCTCGGCCTCGGGCTTGGGTCCGGAATCGAGGCCCTTGGCGGCGGGATCGCGGTCGACGAGCTCGATGACCGCGGCGGGCGCCGCGTCGCCGAAGCGGAAGCCCGCCTTCAGGACGCGCGTATAGCCGCCTTTGCGCTCCTTGTAGCGCTCGGCGAGCGCGGTGAAGAGCTTGTCGGTGAGCTTGGCGTCCTTGAGCACCGCCAGCGCCTGCCGGCGCGCATGCAGGCCGCCGCGCTTGCCGAGCGTGATCAGGCGCTCGACGATCGGGCGGAGATCCTTGGCCTTGGGCAGCGTGGTCGAGATCTGCTCGTGCTTGATCAGCGCCGCCGCCATGTTGGCGAACATCGCCTTCCGGTGGGCGGTGGTGCGGTTCAGCTTGCGGCCGCGAAGACGGTGGCGCATGGGTCAGATGCCAGATGTCAGAGTTCAGGGATCAGATGCCAGTTATCAGGGATCAGAACAAATGCTCACTGGCATCTGGCATCTGATCCCTGACATCTGACTTTAGTACGGTTCCTCGAGACGCTTGGCCAGCTCCTCGATGTTCTCGGGCGGCCAGCCGGGGATCTCCATGCCGAGATGCAGGCCCATCTGCGCCAGCACCTCCTTGATCTCGTTGAGCGACTTCCGGCCGAAGTTGGGCGTGCGCAGCATCTCCTGCTCGGTCTTCTGCACGAGATCGCCGATGTAGATGATGTTGTCGTTCTTGAGGCAGTTCGCCGAGCGCACCGAGAGCTCGAGCTCGTCGACCTTCCTGAGGAGATTGCGGTTGAAGGGCAGATCGCCCTCTTTCTTCTCGGCCGTGATCTCCTTCGGCTCCTCGAAGTTGATGAACATCTGGAGCTGGTCCTGGAGGATGCGCGCCGCGTAGGCGACGGCGTCCTCCGGCGACACGGTGCCGTTGGTGTCGACGGCGATCGAGAGCTTGTCGAGGTCGGTCTGCTGGCCGACGCGGGCGTTGTCGACCTTGTAGGAGACCTTGCGCACCGGGCTGAAGATCGCGTCGATCGGGATGAGGCCGATCGGCGCGTCGGCGCTGCGGCCCTGGCCGGCGGGGACATAGCCCTTGCCGTTCTCGACCGTGAGCTCCATGCGCACGTCGGCCGCCTTGTCGGCGTGGAACAGCACGAGGTCGGGGTTCAGGATCTCGATGTCGTGCGGCAGCTCGATCTGGCTCGCCTTGACCGTGCCAGCACCCTTGTGGCGCAGCGTCATCTTCTTGGGGCCGTCGCCGTGCAGGCGGAGGGCCAGCTGCTTGATGTTGAGCACGATGTCGGTCACGTCCTCGAGCACGCCCGCGATCGAGGAGAATTCGTGCAGCACGCCCTCGATCTGCACCGAGGAGACGGCCGCACCCTGCAGCGACGACAGCAGCACGCGCCGCAGCGCGTTGCCGAGCGTCATGCCGAAGCCGCGCTCGAGCGGCTGCACGACGATGGTCGCCTGGCGCTTGGGATCGCCGCCGGGCTCGGTCACCAGGCCCTTGGGCTTGATGAGCGCACTCCAGTTCTTCTGAATGACGTTCATGTCCTTGTCTCGTCCTCCCGGCGGGGGCCGGGTACAGCGTTAGAATTAATCGACGGGCGCCGCCCGGGGGGCGCGCCCTCAGACGCGCCGGCGCTTGCGCGGCCGGCAGCCGTTGTGCGGGATCGGGGTCACGTCCTTGATCGACATGATGGTGAAGCCGACCGACTGCAGCGCGCGCAGCTCCGATTCGCGGCCGGCGCCGGGCCCCTTGACCAGCACGTCGAGCGTCTTGACGCCGTGCTCCATCGCCTTCCGGCCCGCGTCCTCGGCCGCCACCTGCGCCGCGAACGGCGTCGACTTGCGCGAGCCCTTGAAGCCCTGCGAGCCCGCCGTCGACCAGGCGATCGTGTTGCCCTGGGCGTCGGTGATCGTGATCATCGTGTTGTTGAAGCTCGCATTCACGTGCGCGACGGCGGCGGTGATGTTCTTGCGTTCGCGGCGGCGGACGCGCGCCGCAGGCGTCGCGGCAGGTGCGGTTTTCTCGGCCATGGTTCCTCGAAAGGGCTGCGGTCAGTCGGTTGGCGGTTACTTCTTGGTCGCGATCTTCTTGCCGGCGATGGCGCGGCCGCGTCCCTTGCGCGTGCGCGCATTGGTGTGCGTGCGCTGGCCGCGGACCGGCAGGCCCTTCCTGTGCCGGAGCCCGCGATAGCAGCCGAGGTCCATGAGGCGCTTGATGTTCATCGCCACTTCGCGGCGGAGATCGCCTTCCACCTTGTGGTCGCGGTCGATGACCTCGCGGATGCGCGAGATCTCGTCCTCGGTGAGCTGCGAGACTCGCTTTTCCAGCGCCAGCCCCACCTTCTCCATGATCTGGTTGGCGAAGGTCGGTCCGATGCCGTGGATGTACTGAAGGGCGATGACGACGCGCTTCGCGGTGGGAATATTGACGCCTGCAATACGCGCCAAAGTGCGTACTCCTTGTTTTCGGTCTGTCTTTCGATGTTCGAGATCGTCGCCGGTGGGTTGCCGTGAGCCGGTGGCACGCCTCGCCCGCGCCATCGCTTTCGGATTTTGCGCAAACGCTAGCCGGCCCCGGGAGCCCCGCTCCAAGAGCGGGCGGGATTATAGGGGCCGATCCTTCTCTGTCAACGGCTTAGGCCCTTCCTACGATTGCCTCCAACTGTCGCGTAACCTCGTCGATCGACGCCATCCCGTCCACCTGCCTAAGGCGGCTGGACCTGGCGTAATAGGGCAGGATCGGCTGGGTCTGCTCGCGATAGACGGTGATGCGCTTCTTGAGCGTGTCGGGATTGTCGTCGGCCCGGACCGAGCCCCCCGCCGCCACGGTCTCGCGCACCCGCTTGTCGATGCGCGCGAACAGCGCCTTCTCGTCGACCCTGAGCTCGATGATGTGGTCGAGCTTCCAGCCGCGCTTTTCCATCATGTCGTCCAAGGCCTTGGCCTGCGCCACCGTGCGCGGGAAGCCGTCGAGCACGAAGCCCGATTGCTGCACGTCCGGCTTGGCGATGCGCTCGGCGAGGACGCCCACCACCACGTCGTCGGGCACCAGCTGGCCCGCCTCCATGATCGCCTTGGCCTTCTTGCCCACCTCGGTCCCCGCCGCCACGGCCGCGCGCAGCATGTCGCCCGTGGAAAGGGGGATGACGCCGTATTTGTCTTTGAGCCGTGCTGCCTGCGTTCCCTTGCCGCACCCGGGCGGACCCAGGAGGATCACGTTCATCTCTTGGCCCCTTTGAGCCGGGACTTCTTGATGAGACCCTCGTACTGGTGCGCGAGCAGATGGCCCTGGATTTGCGCCACCGTGTCCATCGTGACCGAGACCGCGATCAGCAGCGACGTGCCGCCAAAATAGAACGGTATCGCAAGGTTGCTCGTCAGCACCTCCGGCAGCGCGCAGACGAAGGCGAGATAGGCCGCGCCGACGGTCGTGATGCGCGTCAGCACGTAGTCGAAATAATCGGCCGTGGGCTTGCCGGGCCGGATGCCGGGCACGAAGCCGCCGTACTTCCGCAAGTTCTCGGCCGTGTCGGCCGGATTGAACACGATCGCCGTGTAGAAGAACGCGAAGAAGACGATCATCGCCACATAGGTGCCGATGAACAGGAACGAGCCGCGGCCGAAATAGACGTTGAGGACGTTGAGCCACTCGGGGCCGGCGCCGCCCTGGCCCGAGAAGCCGGAGAGGGTCGCCGGGAGCAGCAGGAGCGAGCTCGCGAAGATCGGCGGGATCACGCCCGAGGTGTTGAGCTTCAGCGGGATGAACGAGCTCTCGCCCGAGGTCATGCGGTTGCCGACCTGGCGCTTCGGGTATTGCACCACGACGCGCCGCTGCGCGCGCTCGATGAACACCACGAACGCGATCACCGCCACCGCGAAGACCATGAAAATCACGATCGCGACCGGCGAGAGCGAGCCGCGGCGGCCCATCTCGAAGATCTGGCCGAACGAAGACGGCAAGGTCGCCACGATGCCGGCGAAGATGATGAGCGAGATGCCGTTGCCGACGCCGCGCGCCGTGACCTGCTCGCCGAGCCACATCAGGAACATGGTGCCGCCGACCAGCGTGATGACGACGCTGGCCTCGAAGAACACCCCCGGGTTGGGCACCACCGCGCCGCGGCTGCTGTTGGCCCCCTCGAGCCCGACGGCGATGCCGTAGGCCTGCACCGCGCAGAGCAGGACCGTGAGATAACGGGTGTACTGGTTGATCTTCTTCCGGCCCGGCTCGCCCTCCTTCTTCAGCTGCTCGAGCTTGGGCGAGACCGCCGTCAGCAGCTGCATGATGATCGACGCCGAGATGTACGGCATGATGTTGAGCGCGAAGATCGTCATGCGCTCGACGGCGCCGCCGGCGAAGACGTTCAGGTAGCCGAGGATGCCCTGCGACTGCTGCTGGAAGAGGTCGGCGAAGACCTGCTGATCGATGCCCGGGATCGGGATGAAGGTGCCGAGCCGGTAGACGAGAAGGCACCCGAGCGTGAACCAGATGCGCTTCTTGAGGTCCGTCGCCTTGCCGAAGGCGGCGAAGCTCATATTGGCGGCGACGCGATCCGCGGTTGCCATGCCTGCTCCGCTTTCCTGCTAGCGCCCCGCGCGGCTCAAGCCGCGCGCTTCGCTTTGGGCTTCAACTTGCCTTCGGGCTTGGGCTTCCGGGGCAGCAGCGTGACCGAGCCCCCCGCCTTCTCGACGGCCTCGGTCGCGCTCTTGGAGGCGCGCGTCACGGTGACCTTGATCGCGGCCTTGAGCTCGCCGTCGCCGAGCAGGCTGATGCCGTCGCGCGGGTTGCTGAGCACGCCCGCGGCCACGAGCTTGGCCGCATCGATGGGCTCGCCGGCATTGAGCTTGCCGGCGTCGATGAAGGCCTGGATCTTGCCGACGTTCACCGGCGCGTATTCGGGCTTGAAGATGTTGACGAAGCCGCGCTTGGGCAGGCGGCGGAACAGCGGCATCTGGCCGCCCTCGAACGCGTCGAGGCGGACGCCGGTGCGCGCCTTCTGGCCCTTCTGACCGCGCCCCGACTGCTGGCCCTTTCCAGAACCCAAGCCGCGACCGAGCCGCGTGCGCTTGATGTGCGCGCCGGGATTATCGCGGATCTCGTTGAGCTTCATGACAAAAACGTCCTTCCCTGAACCCGGCGCGCGCCGGGCGCCCGCATACTTAAGCAGCGGGCTCGACCTTTACCAGATGCTGCACCTTGAGGACCATGCCGCGCACCGCCGGCGTGTCTTCGAGCACGCGGCTGCGGTTGATCTTGTTGAGCCCGAGGCCGATCAGCGTCTCGCGCTGGTCGTGCCGGCGGGCGATCGGGCTGCCGATCTGCGTGACCTTGATCCGGCCCTGGGCGGACTTGCCGCTCTTCTTCGCGTCCTTGGCCATGGCTATTCCTTAGCCTCTTTCGCCTGTTTCGCCTCTTTCGCCTCTTTGGCCTCGGCCTGGCCGCGGCGGCCGATGATCTCGCTGACCTTGCGGCCGCGGCGGGCCGCGATCTCGCGCGGCGACTGGATGTGCTGCAGCGCGTCGAACGTGGCCTTGATCATGTTGTGCGGGTTCGAGGTGCCGACCGACTTCGCGACCACGTCGTGGACGCCGAGGCACTCGAAGATCGCGCGCATCGGGCCGCCCGCGATGATGCCGGTGCCCGGCGGCGCCGCGCGCACGACGACGCGGCCGGCGCCGAAGCGGCCCTTCTGGTCGTGGTGCAGCGTGCGGCCCTCGCGCAGCGGGATGCGGATCATGTGCCGCTTGGCCTGATCGGTGGCCTTCCTGATCGCCTCCGGCACCTCGCGCGCCTTGCCGGTGCCGTGGCCGACCTTGCCCTTCTGGTCGCCGACGACGACGATCGCCGCGAAGCCGAAGCGCTTGCCGCCCTTGACCACCTTGGCCACGCGGTTGATGCCGACGAGCTTTTCCTTGAGCTCGCCCTCTTCCCGGTCGGCCTGCTCGCGTGTTCTGTCTCGCGCCATGAGTTTGTTCCCTGATCCGATCGCTTAGAACGACAAGCCGCCTTCGCGCGCGGCCTCGGCCAACGCCTTGATCCGTCCGTGATAGAGGAAACGCCCGCGGTCGAAGACCACGGTCTCGATCTTCTTCTCCTTGGCGCGCTCCGCGATGAGCTTGCCCACCGCCTTGGCCGCCTCGACGGCCGCGCCGGTTTTCACCACGCCCTTGATGCCCTCGTCGAGCGAGGAGGCGGCGGCGAGCGTCTCGCCCTTCGCGTCGTCGATGATCTGCGCGTAGATATGCTTGCTCGAGCGGAACACGGAGAGGCGCAGGCGCCCGCGCGACTTGCGCTTCAGCTGGAAG
>SBBV01000595.1 GCA_005240015.1 Candidatus Odyssella thessalonicensis
ATGGTCTCGAACGCGTCCTCGCGCCCGAAGCCGCTGCCCTTGGTGCCGCCGCAAAACCAATCATTACCGCGTTTGCCGAACGTCCGAGCGTCGCTGCGAGCGGCATGTTGGCGTCGGCAAGGGCGCGCGCAGCGCGCCCCTACGTGGTCTAGACCTCGCACTGACGGCGAATGAGCCATTCCATGACCCAGCTCTACGGCCAGGCGAAGATCCCCAGCGTCGACGCGGCGAACTTCCGCCAGCAGGACCCCGAGTTCCAGGAGCTCGTGCTGAACCTCATCAACATCCACGTGGTGAGCGAGGATTACGGCGCCGACTGCTTCGAGCGCAGCATCCTCCGGGGACCCACGCCCGAGTTCAAGCAGCGCATGGCCAAGACCGTGATGGAGGAATACGGCCATCACATCCGCTTCCGCCGCCTGCTCGAGGAGCTCAGCATCGACTGGCGCGAGACGATGAAGGCGAAGCAGCATCTCTCGACCTTCGACGTGCCGATCGAGAGCTGGGCCGACCAGATGGTGTTCCTGGCCCTCGTCGACCGCGCCGCCGCGCACCAGTTCGTCGAGTTCGAGAAGATGCCCTACGCGCCGTTCCGGAAGGCGGCCGAGGAGACGCTGCGCGAGGAGCACGGGCATGTCGGCCTCGGCATGAAGGGGGTGAAGTGGCTGCTCGACCACGCGCCCGGTGGCCGCGCCGAGGTGAAGGCGGCGGTGCTGAAATGGCTGCCGGTGGGCTTGCAGAGCTTCGGCGCCGACCGCTCGAAATCCAACGAGCGCTATCGCTACTGGGGCATCAAGACGCGCACCAACGAGGAGATGCGCGCCGCCTATTTCGCCGAGGTGATGCCGATCATCCGCGAGAAATGGGGCATCGACGTGCCCCATCGCCTCGAAGACTGGTGGAACGGCAAGACCGCGCAGGCGGCCGGCGACGGCGGCTACAAATATGCGGGGATGAGCTTGCGGCCGTAAGATCGGGGGAGGACGGAACCGCGAAGCGGTTCTGGCCCAGAGCCCAGGGTTGCGGCGAAGCCGCTACCCTGGGACTCGCCCCGCTGGTCACCTTCAACCGCGAAGCGGTTGTGGCCTACCGCGCTGCCGCGCCACAACCGCGTTGCGGTTGGAATTCAATGGCATCGATTCCCAGGGTAGCCGCTGCGCGGCAACCCTGGGCTTCGGGCCAGAACCGCTTCGCGGTTCTTTTCTTCTCGCCGCCGCTATCCCTTCGCCCGCGTATCGCGCACGCGTTTCGCCTTGAATTCCGTCTTCGGCAGCGTGCCGGGCGCGAGCACCTCGACATCGACGCGAACCTCGCAGCGCGTGCGCACCTCGCCGGCCACCTGCTCGGCGACTTTACCGCGCGCGGCCGGCTCGGCCGCGTGCTCGACGCGCAGCGTCATCGTATCGAGGCCGTCGGCCTCGGTCGCGAGCACGATCTCGTATTCGTCGCCGATGCCGGCGACGGCGCGCACGCCCTCCTCGATCTGCGACGGGTAGAGCTTGATGCCGCGCAGATTGATGATGTCGTCGGCGCGCCCGACGAAGGAGCCGATCGCGCGCACATGCGTGCGCCCGCAGGCGCAGGGCTTGTCGTCGAACACCGTGTAGTCGCCGACCAGGAAGCGCAGCTGCGGCGAGCTCTCGGAATTGAGATTGGTCGTCACGGTGAGCCCGCGCCGGCCGACCGGCACCGGCGAGCGGCTCTCGGCGTCGACGAGCTCCCAGACGCCGATATCCTCCATGAGGTGGGTCGCGACCGTGCCGTCGGCGCCGAGCGACGCCGGGCAGGAATAGCCGCCGGTGTGCGGCGCCGCCTCGGTGCAGCCGTAGAACTCGACCGGGCGCGCGTTCCAGAGCCTGGCGACACGTTCCCGCGTCGCCGCGATGCCCATCGCCGGCTCGCCGCCGATGAACAGCGTCTTCACGCCGGCGACCGCGGGATCGAGCCCCATCTCCTGCATCGTGCGCCCGAGATAGAGCGCGTAGGAGGGCGTGCAGGCGAGCACGCTCGGGCGATAGCGCTGCACGAAGGTGGCGCGCATGCGCGCATCGAGGCCGCCGCCCGGGATCATGGCGATGCCCATGCGCGCCAGCGCCACGGCGACGCCCCAGATCCACACATGCGGGCCGAAGCCCGAGATCAGCATTGCGCAATCGCCCTTGCGGATGCCCATCGAATGGAGCGCGCGCGCATTGGCCCATTCCCACTGCTGGCGGTCGATCTGGCTGTAGCGGAAGACGCGCGGCGTGCCGGTGGTGCCCGAGGTGCCGAAGATCATCCAGCCGCGCTCGGCCCAGAGCGCGTCGTCGTGCGTCGTGTAGGTGCCCCAGGGCGGATGCGCGACCGCGTCCTCGATCATCTCGCGCTTGTCGACCACGGGCCATTTCACGAGGTCGTCGACCGACTTGACGTCGTCGGGCGTCATGCCGAGCCGATCGAAGCGGCGGCGGTAGAACGCGCTGTTCTCGTAGAGGAACGGCACCGCGGCCGCGAGCTTCGCGTTCTGGATGGCGCGCAGCCGCTCGCGGGAGGCGGTGTCGAGCGACGGCGACCAGTATGGCTCGGAGCCCGGCCTGTCCCAGTCGCGCCGGTGCTGCTCCAGCACCTCGAGCCAGCGCTGCCGTGTCGCCGCCTTGCGGTCCGTCACGAATTCCTCCCGGATTTTCTATAGCGCTATTGAATCGAGCCTAGCGCCGCTCCGGTGCGGCTGCAACCCGATCGTGACACGAGTAACCCAGAGGACGCAGCACCTTTTGCGACCGCGCGCCTCCAGGCGCGCTTTTCGTGCGCGCGCAATCAAAGGGCGCGCCTGGAGGCGCGCGGTCCCACACTTTTCGCTACGCGCCGGGGTTCGCCGTTCGCGCCACGGACGCGCGATAATCGCGCGGGCCCATACCGAACGCGGCGCGGAACACGCGGCTGAAATGCGGCATGTCGTTGAAGCCCCAGCGCAGCGCGATTTCGGTGACGCGCTCGCCCGCGTGCAGCGGATCGGCCAGCTCCGCGCGGCAGCGTTCGAGCCGGCGACAACGGATATGCGTGCCCACCGTCGTCCCGGCGACGTGGAACAGCCGGTGGAGGTAGCCGGACGAGACGCCGAGCGCGGCCGCCACATCCTCGGGCCCCAGCGCGGGATCGGCGAGTCGCGCCTCGATCACATGCTTGGCACGCGCGACGAGCGCCGCCTGCGCGGTGCTGCCCGCGCCGGCAAAGTCGCGCGCCGCGCCCGTGAAGGTGAGCGCGATCAGATCCATCGTGCGGTCGATGAGGCCGGGGCGCAGCGCCGGCTCGACATGGCCGATCGCGCTCGAGACCGCCGCCAGATGGCCCGCGAGCACGTGGCCGAGCGGCGACGACGCCGCGACCGGCCGGCCGATCCAGTTCGGCACGCGCGGCAATCGCGGCGCCAAGCGCTCGTGCGGGAATTTCAGCACGAGCTGGCTGAACGGCCGGTCGAAGACGAACTCGTAGGGCCGCGTGCTGTCGTAGAGCACCATGTCGCCAGGGTTCAGCACGGCCACGTCGTCGCCGTGGCGCAGCAGGCCCGGCCCGCGCGTCTGGAACGCGAGCATGATGCAGGCATCGGCGGCGCGGCGGATCTGGCGCGGCGAGCGCAGCGCGCGTTGCGCCTCCGAGACGACGTCGATGAAGCTGGCGCTGGCGCCGCCTTCGAGCGCGAAAGTCCGGCGCAGCACGGCGCTGTGGAACGGACCCTGTCCCTCGCGGCTGCAATCGAGGCCGACGAAAATCCCGCACACCGCTTCTTTCCAGTAGGGATACTGGTCGCGCGCAGCCAGGCCCTCGGTGGTCAGGCGCTGGACCAGCACGCCGGCTTCGGGCCGCTCGATACGTCCCGGCAATCTCGTCTCGGCCAGCGCCAGCGCCATGCCGTTCCTCCAACCAGGCGCGAAAGCGTAGCACGAAACGCATGTTTGGGGGCAGATGCGGACCGCGCGAAAGGTGAGCAGCGGACAAGAGATCGGCGAGGCTGAGGCAAGACGGCAGAGGCACGCCGCGCTCCCCTACCCTCTGCCCGCCATCTGCCGCGGGCCAGGGAGGACCGACATGCCCAAGACCGGAAAGCCCGTGCTGGGCGGCCGCGACAAGGTGAAGGTCGCGATCGCGCAGATCTCGCCCGTGTTCCTCGATCGCGACGCGTCGATCGCGCGCGCCATCGCGGCCATCGGCGAAGCCGCCAAGAGCGGCGCGGAGCTCGTCGTCTTTCCCGAGGTGTGGCTCGCCGGCTATCCCTATTGGACCGAAGGGTGGGATTCGAACATCCCTGCCTGGATCGGCGGCCGGGTCGCGTTCCGCGACGCCGCCGTGCTCGCGCCGAGCGAGGATACCGACCGCATCGGCGCCGCCGCGCGCCAGCACAACGTCTACGTCGTGATGGGCTGCAACGAGATCGATCCGCGGCCCGAGAGCGACACGATCTACAACTGCCTGCTCTTCTTCGGCCGTGACGGCGCGCTCATGGGCAAGCACCGGAAGCTCATGCCGACGTTCTCCGAGCGCCAGTTCTGGGGCATGGGCGACGGCCACGACATCCGCGTGTTCGACACCGACATCGGCCGCATCGGCGGCCTCATCTGCGGCGAGCACGTGATGACCCTGGCGCGCGCCGCGATGATCGCCGAGGGCGAGGAGATCCACATCGCGGTCTTCCCCGGCGCCTTCGCGCTCCACACCGGCCCGCGCCTCGAGGAACTCGACACGTCGGGCGCCTTCTGGGGGCATTCCTCGGTGCGCGCGCACGCGTTCGAGGCCGGCGCCTTCGTGCTGTCCGCATGCGGCATCCAGGATCCCAAAGACATCGCCGACGACTTCCCG
>SBBV01000380.1 GCA_005240015.1 Candidatus Odyssella thessalonicensis
CTTGAGCTTGAGCGCCGCTTCCTGCGCGATGGCGAGGCCCGGGCCGCGCGCGACCACATAGAGGTTGCGCGCGCCCGCGAGCAAAGGCAGGGCGGCGCCCCAATCCGCGTGCGCTGCCTGCTCGAGATCGCCGGGCAGGCGGTCCAGCGCATGCAACAGATCCCGGTCGTCGCGCCAATGCCCGTAGAGCAGCAGAAGCACGGCCAGCGCCGCGATGAACGACTTGGTCGCGGCCACGCTGCGCTCGCTGCCGGCCGAGAGCGGCAAGACGGTCTCGCACGCCGCGGCCAGCGGCGACTGCTCGTCGTTGACGAGCGCCACGGTGGCGGCGCCGCCGGCGCGCGCCGCCTCGGCAAGATGCAGCAGGTCCGGGCTGCGGCCGGATTGCGAGATGGCGAGAAACAACGCGCCGCGTGTACGCGGCGTGGCCGCATACACCGATCGCACCGAGGGCCCGACCGAGGCCGTGATCAGTCCGAGCCGCAGCTCGAAGAGATACTTGGCGAAGGTGGCGGCGTTGTCGGAGCTGCCGCGCGCGCAGGTGACTGCGAAGGGCGGCGGTACGGCGCGCAATCGCTCGGCCAAAGTGCGACAGGTGCTGGCGTTGGCGGCGAGCGCATGCGCGACGGCGGCGGGCGCCTCGCGGGCCTCGCGCAACATCAGCGTTCCGCTCGCGGCTTCGTCCGGCACCGGCCTCACCCGCTCATGCGCGCTTTCGCGTCGCGTCTTCGTAGTGGCCGGCGGCGCGGCGCGCCAGCAGGATCGCGCCGTCGAGGGCATCGGCCTCGGGCGATGCCAAGCGTGATTGGAACGCCGGCGGCAGCCAAGGTCGCATGGAGGAGGCGAGGCCGCCGACGATGCACAGCGCCGGTGCCCCGAGTTCCACCAGCCGCTCGCCGATACGCGTGATTTCAGCGGCAGCGCCGACGATCACGGCCAAGGCGATCGGATCGCCGCGCCGCGCATGCTCGAACACGAGCGGGGCCAGACGCGCATAGTCCTGGGGTTTCGCCGCGCGCGCCCAGTCCACAACGCGTTCGCGGCCGCCATCGAACTGCGCGAGAACCGCGGAGGCCAGTCCGGTCATCGGGGCACGCCCGTCGTGCGCCCAGAGCGCACGGCGCACGGCGTCGCGACCGATCGCGGCACCGCTGCCTTCGTCGGAGATTTCCGCCCCCGAGCCGCCGACATAGGTTGGGGCGCCGCCGACGACGGCGAGGCCACACGAGCCCGTGCCGACGATAACGATACCGCCATCACGGCCGCCAAACGCGCCGAGCCAGGCGGTATAGGCATCGGTTTCGACGCTCAGCGAGGCAAACGGATTCGGCTCGGCGAGGAAACGCTCGATCGCGCTGGGCTGGCCGGCGCCCGCCAATCCGCAGCCCGCATGGATGCGCGCGAACGCCGTCTCGACCAGGCCTGCCGCCTTCACCGCCTGCCGACACGCATCGAGCACGGACCGCATCGCCTCTTTGGGATCGCGCCAGATGTTGGCGGGACCGCCAACGCCTTCCCCTCGGGCGCGGCCGGCGCCGTCGCGCAAGCGCGCCCGGCACTTGGTGCCACCCCCGTCCACGCCCATGAAAAGGCCATCCATAGGACTGATTTTGTGCGTAAATACTCAATATCAATTGGGTACTTCGCCTCGGAAGGGTACATGAAGCGCAGCACGGAAACGATCAGCCCCCGTTACCGCGGCCTCGATGTCTGGAAGGACGAGGAAATCCTCGATTCGATGTGGGAAGGGCAGGCGCGCGCGATCGCTGCGGTGCGCCGAGCCTTGCCCTCGATCGCGTGGGCTGCGCGCGCGATGGCCGAGCGGCTCGGGCAGACCGGCCGCATCATCTATGTCGGCGCCGGCACCTCGGGCCGCCTCGCGGCGCTCGATGGCGCCGAGCTGGCACCCACCTTCGGCTGGCCCGAGCAGCGCACGGTGTTCCTGCTGCCGCAGGGGCCGGTGCTGACGGCCGACGCTTCGAGCGCCAACGAAGACGATGCACCGCGCGGCCGCCAGGTGATGCTGGAGCTGAAACCGCGCGCCGAAGACGCCGCGATCGCCGTCGCCGCCAGCGGCACCACGCCGTTCACGCGCGCGGCGGCGCTGGCGGCTTCAGAACGGGGTGCCCTCGTCATCGCCATCGCCAACAACGCCGATGCGCCGCTGTTTCAGGCCGCCGATGTGCCGATCCTGATCGAGACCGGCGCCGAGATCATCTCGGGTTCGACGCGCATGAACGCCGGCACCGCGCAGAAAGCGGTCTTGGGCATGCTCTCGAGCCTGCTCATGATCCGCCTGGGCCACGTCTATGACGGGCTCATGGTCAACCTGAACGTCAGCAACGAGAAGCTGCGCCAGCGCGCGATCAACATCCTCGTGCGCATTACCGGCTGCGCGCGCGCGACGGCGACCGAAGCGCTCGAGCGCTGCCACGGCCAGGTGAAGCCCGCCGTGCTCGTGATCAAAGGCCTCACCCCCGCCGCAGCCGGCGACGCGCTGGTCAAGGCGGGCGGCAACCTGCGCGCGGCGCTGGCGGCGATCGGCGGCGGAGGGAAGGTGTCGCCCAAGCGCAGCACCAGCCGCACCCGCGCCTAACCAAGCCCATTCACGTCATCCTGAGGCTGAGCGCAGCGACGCCGAAGGATCTTGCTTCAACCGCCGACACCGTGCCCGCGGAGGCAAGATCCTTCGCTTCGCTCAGGATGACGGTTAAGGTGCGATACGCGCGAAGCAGGATGGCGGATGGGGAGGGATTCGAACCCCCGGGGCGCTTGCGCGCCCTCCGGTTTTCAAGACCGGTGCCTTAAACCGCTCGGCCACCCATCCGGCGCCAAAACCTAGATCGCGTGCCCGATACCGCAGCGCAAGGCCGGGACGCGATCGCGTCCCCCGCGCAGCGCCGCGGCATGATCACGCGATTCGGGCTGGGGATAAGCAATCTTAACCAATTTGAAACCAAAAAAGTTGCTTATCAAGGAAGGGTATAAGCCGCTACGAGAGCGGTTCGCGGCGCAACAAAGGCTTGCGGATGAAGTCTTATCTCGTCACGGGCGGCTGCGGGCTCATCGGCTCGCACTTGGCCGACGCGCTGGTTGCGCGCGGGCACCGTGTGCGCATCCTCGATGATCTCTCGACCGGCCGGCGCGCCAACGCGCCGGCCAAGGCCGAGGTGATCATCGGCGATGTCGCGGACGCCGCCACCGTGCGCCGCGCGATGGCCGGCATGGACGGCTGCTTCCATCTCGCCGCCGTCGCCTCGGTGCAGCGCTCGGTCGAAGCCTGGCTGCCGGTCCACCGCATCAATCTCGGCGGTACGATCAACGTACTCGATGCCGCCCACGGGGCGGGCGCGCGCGGGGCGGGCACGATTCGCGGGCGAGCGTCCGCCGGGCTACCTTTCCAGTTCCCTGCCCAGTGCCGCCGCCCAGCGGCTGACCGAGTCC
>SBBV01000465.1 GCA_005240015.1 Candidatus Odyssella thessalonicensis
CTACGACGGCGAGCCAAAGTTCAGACTCATCCGCGCGGACGTAACGTGTGAAGCGCGCCGGCGATCGCGGTCTGCTCGACCACGTCGGCCGAGCCCACGTGGCGGATCAGCGGCTGCAAGAGGCCCTTGATGCGCCGCGCCTGCTGCACGAGCTCCTTCAGATCGGCGCCGGCGCGCTGCGAGCCGTCGGCGAGCTCGAGCACGGCCTCGTCGAGCGCCGCGTCGATGAGATGGTTCTCGAGCGCGGGATCGTCCTTCAAATACACTTCGGACTTGCCGCGCTTGGCTTTGTAGAGCGGCGGCTGCGCGATGTAGAGATAGCCCTTCTCGATCAGCTGCGGCATCTGCCGATAGAAGAACGTCAAGAGCAGCGTGCGGATGTGCGAGCCGTCGACATCCGCGTCGGTCATGATGATGATCTTGTGGTAGCGCGCCTTGCCGGCGTCGAATTCGTCCTGGCCGATGCCGGTGCCGAGCGCGGTGATCAAGGTGCCGATCTCGGCCGAGGACAGCATCTTGTCCATGCGCGCGCGCTCGACGTTCAGGATCTTGCCGCGCAGCGGCAGGATCGCCTGGAACTTCCGGTCGCGGCCCTGCTTGGCCGAGCCGCCGGCCGAATCGCCCTCGACGATGAAGAGCTCGGAGAGCGCCGGGTCGCGCTCCTGGCAATCGGCGAGCTTGCCCGGCAAGGACGAGACGTCGAAGGCACCCTTCCGCCGCGTGAGGTCGCGCGCCTTCCGCGCCGCCTCGCGCGCCACCGCGGCTTCCACGATCTTGCCGACGATCTTCTTGGTCTCCGTGGGGTTCTCCTCGAACCACTCCTGGAGGTTCTCGTTCAGGAAGCTCTCGACCGCGGGGCGGACCTCGGAGGAGACCAGCTTGTCCTTGGTCTGCGACGAGAATTTGGGGTCGGGGATCTTGCACGAGAGCACGCAAGTGAGCCCCTCGCGCGCGTCGTCGCCCGACAGCGTCACCTTCTCGCGCTTGGCGATGCCGAGATCCTCGGCGAATTTGTTGATCTGGCGCGTGAGCGCCGCGCGGAAGCCGGCCAGATGCGTGCCGCCGTCAGCCTGCGGGATGTTGTTCGTGAAGCACAGCATCGTCTCGTGGTACGAATCGTTCCACTGCATCGAGACTTCGATGCCGATGCCGTCCTTCTTGCCGATCAGCGTGATCGGCGGATGCAGCCCCTGCTTGTTGCGGTCGAGATAGCGCACGAACGCCTCGATGCCGCCCTCGTAGCGCATCTCCGCCTTCTTGGGCTCGACGCCGCGCTCGTCGGAAAGCGTGAGCGTGACACCGGAGTTCAGGAACGCGAGCTCGCGCAGCCGGTGCTCGAGCGTCGCGAAGTCGAAATCGGTCTTGGTGAAGGTTTTCTTCGACGGCAGGAACGTCACCTGCGTGCCGCGCTTGCCCTTCGATTCGCCCACGATCTTGAGCGGCGCCTCGGGGTCGCCGTCGTGGAAGCGCATGAAGTGCTCTTTGCCGTCGCGCCAGATGGTGAGGTCGAGCCACTCCGAGAGCGCGTTCACGACCGAGACGCCGACACCGTGCAGGCCGCCCGAGACCTTGTAGGCGTTCTGGTCGAATTTCCCGCCGGCGTGGAGCTGGGTCATGATGACCTCG
The DNA here is from genome assembly GCA_005240015.1 of Candidatus Odyssella thessalonicensis. Lineage (GTDB taxonomy): Bacteria > Pseudomonadota > Alphaproteobacteria > Bin65 > Bin65 > SBBV01. The sequence goes on from SBBV01000465.1 coordinate 1,627, forward strand.
GCGGCGGAGACGCCCTCCTCGGCGTGGATGTCGGTCGGGATGCCGCGGCCGTCGTCGACGACGGTGCAGGAGCCGTCGGCGTTGAGCGTCACGTCGACGCGCGTGCAGAAGCCGGCGAGCGCCTCGTCGATGGCGTTGTCGACCACCTCGTAGACCATGTGGTGCAGGCCCGAGCCGTCGTCGGTGTCGCCGATATACATGCCCGGGCGCTTCCTGACGGCGTCGAGGCCGCGCAGCACCTTGATCGATTCGGCGCCGTAGTCGCCGTTGCCGTTTTTCTCATTCTCGCTCATCGGGTGCTCGAAGGTTGCGGCGCCGGACGCAGGGTCGTGCCTTCTCCGGGAGGGGCCGCGACCATGAAGAAGGCGGCGCGGCCGCCGAGCGCCTGGAACAGCTGTGCGTCGGTGCCGGTCATCCAGGCCTGGGCGCCGAGCGCCTCGATCTCGTCGAACAGGGCGGCGCGGCGTTCGGCATCGAGATGCGCGGCGATCTCGTCCAGCAACAGTATAGGTGCGGCGCCGCGCTGCAACTTCAAGAGGCGGGCGGCCGCAAGCACCAGCGCCACCAAGAGCGCCTTCTGCTCGCCGGTCGAGCAGAGTGCTGCCGGCATCGCCTTGGCGCGATGGCGCACGACGAGGTCGCTGCGGTGGGGCCCCGCGCGCGCTCGTCCCGCTTCGGCATCGGCGCGGCGGCCTTCGGCCAGGCGCCGGCGCAGCGTGTCCTCGGCGGCGAGCGCCGGAGCGGCGCCCAGCTCGGCCTCGGTCTCGCCGGCGAGTGCTATGTCCGGAATCGGAAATGGCCCGAGCGCCGCCTCGGCCGCGATGGCGAGCCGGCCCACCACCTGCCGGCGGGCCGCCGCCACCGCCACGCCGGTCTCGGCCATGCTCTGCTCGAGCGCGCCGAGCCAGGTTTCATCGAGGCGGCCATCCTTCAGGAGGCGGTTGCGCTCGCGCATGGCCTGCTCGTAGCCGGCGAGGTTGCGCCCATGGTCGGGTACGAAGCCCAGCACGATGCGGTCGAGAAAGCGCCGGCGCTCGGAGGCGCCGCCGTCGAACAGGCGGTCCATCTCCGGCGTGAGCCAGAGCAGGTGCACGAGCTCGGCCAGCGCCGCCTGGCCCTTGGCCGGCGCGCCGTCGATCCGCACGACGCGGCGGTCGGAGGCTTCGTCGTCGGGCGCTCGATCGGGTCCGCGACCCGCGGGGTCGCGGCCCGTGCCGATGCTGCGCTCGCCGGCCGGCGTATCGAGCGTCGCGAAGATCGCCCAGCCCGGCCCGGCGGCATCCCGGCGCTCGATCTCGACGATGCGCGCGCGGCGCAGGCCGCGGCCCGGGGCCAGCAGCGAGATCGCCTCGAGCAGATTGGTCTTGCCCGCGCCGTTGGGCCCGAACAGCACGACGGGCTTGGCCGGCACCGCCAGCTCGGCGCGCCGGTAGGAGCGGAAATCGCTCAGCACGATCCGGCGCAAGGCGAGCGCGGGCGCGGCCGCGGCCGTCTTCGCTTCGTCCGGCGCAGGTCCGGAAGCGGGGCGGGGCAGGGCGTTCATGCGCTGTGGCTGGCCTCACACCCGCATGGGCATGAGGACGTAGAGGGCGGTGGCGTCGGCGCGGTCGCGGATCACGGTCGGCGAGCCGGCATCGGCGAGCATGAACTGCGCCGTGTCGCCCTCGATCTGGGTCAGGATGTCGAGCAGGTAGCGCGAGTTGAAGCCGATCTCGAACGCGCCGGCGCTGTAGCTCGCCTCGATCTCCTCGCTGGCGCTGCCGGCATCGGGGCTCGTCGCCTGCAAGGTCACGCTGCCGC
>SBBV01000461.1 GCA_005240015.1 Candidatus Odyssella thessalonicensis
ACCGCCGCGGGCGCGAGCCGCGCCATCACCGCCGCGGCGCCCGGACCTTGCAGCGCCAGCAGCGCGCGATCGACCAGCACCTGCAGCACGCAGCCCCTGGGCGCCAGGTGCTGCCGGAGATGCGCGAAATCATGATCCTTGCGCGCGGCATTGACGACGAGGAACAGCCGGTCGGCACGGCGCGTGACCATCAGATCGTCGAGAATGCCGCCCGCCTCGTTGGTCAATTGCGTGTAGCGCATGCGGTCGACGCCAAGGCCCTTGATGTCGGCCGGCACCAGCGTCTCGAGCGCGTCTTCCACCTTGGCGCCGCGCAGCACCGCCTGGCCCATGTGCGAGACGTCGAACAGCGCCGCCTTGGTGCGGCACTGCTCGTGCTCTTTCAGGATGCCCGAGGAGTATTGCACCGGCATGTCGTAGCCGGCGAACGGCACCATGCGCGCGCCCAGCGCCTTGTGCAGCGCATGGAGCGGCGTGGTCTTGAGCGGCGCGGCTTGGGGTTGGCTCACGGCACGGGGCCCGGACTCTGGTTGCGCCGCTCCGAGACTCGCTCCCGCGAGTATCGGAGAGAACGCCCCCTCTGTCCTGGGACCTGAGAGATTCGCTGCGCGCTCGTCTTCGGGTGAGCGCCGCTTTCTCCTTCGGTGAGAGAGGCAGGCCTTGCGCCCGCTTCTCCGCTTTCCAGAGTCGCCTCGCCCGACGGTCCGTTTGCCTGAGAGTTTCCGGGGCGGTTGCTCCTTCGGCGACGGCTGCGCGCCTCAGCGCGAAGCCGCACTCTCCCGTCGAGGTCTTCGGCCGTGCGAGGACGCGATTAGCCGACGCAGTGCCGCCTTTGTCAAGGTGCGCGGCGCCGCGCGCGGGTGCTCACTGCGACGCAGTTCTGCGGTTGTACTCGAGCTGGCGGTCGTCGAGTTGGAAGCCGGCCCAGGTTTCGTATTCGATGCCGGAGTAGCCGCGGCGCAGACGGTAGTACTGCCAACTCCTCTCGGTGTGCTCGACCGCACGATTGCCGGAGAAATTGATGCGCAACGGGAATTCGCGCTTGTTGAGCACGATGCCGCGGCGGTCGGTGACGCTGATGAAGTAAGGCAGCTCGACGACGTCGCCCCGCATCGCAGGTCCCTTTTCGAGCACCATCGTGACGTGGACGTCACCCTCGAGCTCGGTGTGGAGCTGATCGTTGTATTTGCAGGTAATCTTGATCTCGCGCATCTGCGCGACGAACTCGACGTTTTCGGGCGTCTCGGGCGCGCCGGGACGGAATTTCGTGATCTTGCCGGCATCGGCGAGGATCGCCACGCGCGGGCAGATGCCGCGCTCCTTCGGAATGCCGCCGCACCCCGCCAGCACCCCGAGCCCGGCCAGCGCCGCTGCCGCCATCGTCAATCGCTTCATCGCCGCTGTGTCCCCGCTCTTCCCGCCCAAGCTTACGCTCAGAGTCCGTTATGCGTGCCGTCGCAGAACGGCTTGTCCTTGCTCTGCTTGCATTGGCAGAGCCAGACCTCTTCGGTCTTCTCCTGCTTGAAGACGATCGGCCGGAACTCGGTCGTCTTGTGCGAGCCGTCGCAGAACGGCTGCTTCTGCGAAAGGCCGCACGCGCACCAGGCATAGGTCTTGCCGGCTTCGAGCGTGAGCCCGGCCGGCTCTTTCTTGGCGATGTTGGGCGAGGTCATTCCACTGCTTCTGTTCGGCTTGACGAGGCGGCGGACTTTAGGGACGGCCCCCGGGGCGAACAAGCGGCAATTCCCCGCTGTCCGGGGCCGGCTGCGCGCTCGCCGCGGCTTGACACCCCCCGAAGCGTGGTTATATTCCGCGCGATCCGGCCGGGGGCGCCTCGGCCGGACCATTTTTTGTGAATGGCGCCAATCGGTTAGAACATCATGACCCAGGCCGTCATCCGCACCGGCGGAAAGCAATATCGCGTCGCCGCCAACGACGTCATCAAGGTCGAGCGGCTGGCTGGCGAGGCCGGCGAGCAGATCGTGTTCGGCGAGGTGCTCTCGGTCAGCGGCGATGGCAGCGCCGAGGTGGGCGCGCCGCTGGTCTCGGGCGCTTCGGTCGCCGCGCGCGTGATCGCGCAGGACCGCGCCGACAAGATCGTCATCTTCAAGAAGAAGCGGCGCCACAACTATCGCCGCACCAAGGGCCACCGGCAGCATCTCACCGTGCTGCGCATCGAGGAGATCCTCACTGGCGGCGCCAAGCCCACCGGCCCGGCCAAGATCGAGCCCAAGGCGGAGGAGAAGCCGGCGGCCGCAGCGGCCGAGGGCGAGAGCAAGGCGAAGCCGGCGCCGAAGAAGGCGGCGGCCAAGGGCAAGAGCAAGAGCGCGTCCGCGGCCAAGGGCAAAACCAAGCCTGCCAAGGGCGCCAAGAAAGGTGCTAAGAAGTAGTCGTTAGCGCCGAGGAATCAGGAGCAAGTCATGGCACACAAGAAAGCAGGCGGCTCGTCCCGCAACGGGCGCGACTCACCGGGCCAGCGGCTCGGCGTCAAGCGCTTCGGCGGCCAGGCGGTGGAATCGGGCATGATCCTCGTCCGCCAGCGCGGCACGACCTATCACCCGGGCCCCAATGTCGGCATCGGCAAGGACCACACGCTGTTCGCGCTCGTCCCCGGCACGGTGAAGTTCTACAGGAAGGCCAAGGACCGCGCGTTCGTCACCATCGTTCCGGCACCGGGCGGCCCCGCCGAATAGCGCCGTCCGCCAGGCACGCAATCTGCGAGAAAGGGGGACGGCCCGCCGCCGTCCCCCTTTTCTTTTCGGGCGGCGTGCGGCGGAAACGGGAAAGACCACCAAGGCACCAAGGAATGAAACAGGAGACGCAGAGACGCGGAGCAGATTCGTTTGCGCGCCAAGGGCGCGCAAGAAACCGTTCTCTGCGTCTCTGCGTCTCCTGTGAATTCAGATTTCTCCTGGTGTCTTGGCGCCTTGGTGGCCTGTCGCGGTCCGCCACACGCTCGGACTCGCCATGAAGTTCCTCGACGAGGCCAAGATCTTCGTGCAGTCGGGCAATGGCGGCGCCGGCGCGGTCGCGTTCCGGCGCGAGAAATTCGTCGAGTTCGGCGGGCCCAGCGGCGGCGACGGCGGGCGCGGCGCCGATGTCGTCGCCGAGGCCGCGGAAGGGCTCAACACGCTGATCGACTTCCGTTACCGCCAGCACTTCAAGGCCAAGTCGGGCCAGCGCGGCATGGGCAAGGACATGCACGGCGCCAATGCCGACACGCTCGTGATCAAGGTGCCCGCCGGCACGCAGATCTTCGAACAGGACAAGGAGACGCTGGTCGCCGACCTCACCAAGCCCGGCCAGCGCGTGGTGCTGGCCAAGGGCGGCGACGGCGGGCGCGGCAATGCCGCGTTCAAGACCTCGACCAACCGCGCGCCGCGCCGGGCCGAGCCGGGCTGGCCGGGCGAGGAGCGCTGGCTCTGGCTGCGGCTGAAGCTCATCGCCGATGCCGGCGTTGTCGGCCTGCCCAATGCGGGGAAGTCGACCTTTCTCTCGATCGTCTCGCACGCCAAGCCGAAGATCGCCGAATATCCGTTCACGACCTTGCATCCTCAGCTGGGCGTCGTCTCGCTCGGCTACGACGAATTCGTGCTCGCCGACATTCCCGGCCTCATCGAGGGTGCGCACGAGGGCAAGGGCATCGGCGACCGCTTCCTGAGCCATGTCGAGCGCTGCCGCGTGCTGCTCCATCTCGTCGACGGCACCGCCGAGGACGTGCAGCTGAGCTATCGCACGATCCGCCAGGAGCTGCGCGCCTACGGCCACGGCCTCGCCGAGAAGCCGGAAGTCGTGGCGCTCAACAAGATCGACGCGCTCGACGCCGCCGTGATCAAGGAGAAGCAGGCGAAGCTGCGCAGGAGCGCGCGGAAGCCCGTTTATCTTCTGTCGGGCGTCACCGGCGAAGGCCGCGACGCGGTGCTCGAGGCGCTCCACGCCGTGATCAAAGAGGCGCGCGAAGCCGAGCGCCGCCGCGAGGCCGCGGCATGACCAAGCGCATCGCGGAGGCGAAACGCCTCGTCATCAAGATCGGCTCGGCGCTGCTGGTCGACGACAAGACCGGGCGGATCCGGCGCGACTGGCTCGATGCGCTCGCCGACGATGTCGCCGAATGCCGCAAGGCCGGCCAGGAGGTGGTGATCGTCACTTCGGGCGCCATCGCGGCGGGGCGGCGCCTGCTCGGCCTCGAAGGCAGCGCGCTCCGGCTCGAGGAGAAGCAGGCCGCCGCGGCCGCGGGCCAAGTGCGCCTC
>SBBV01000081.1 GCA_005240015.1 Candidatus Odyssella thessalonicensis
CCCTCCTTCTTCTGCTTGGTCTGCGATTTCTTGCCGACCTTCTTGGCGAGGTTGCGCAGCGCGCCCTTGACCGGCTGGGCGCCGGGCTTGCCGCCGGCCACGCCGAGCGCCGCCGCCTTGTAGGCGGCGCGCCGGTCGGCCATCGCCTTCAAGCGCGCCTCGTAGGGGTCCTTGTAGATGAAGCCGCGCCAGAGCGTGTAGGCCATGGCCAGCGCCGCGGCGCCGGCCATCAGTGTCACGATGAGCTCGATCGAGAGATCTTCGAACATGGCTCAGATCTCGAACTTGACCAGCTTGGCCATGACGCCGATGCCGATCGCCTGCATGGCGAAGCCGATGCCGACCAGCCACGGGCCCTTGGGGTGGGTGAACAGCATCATCACGTAGTCGCGGTTCAGCATGTAGAGGATGCCGAAGAGCGCGAAGGGCAGCGAGCCGATGATGATGGCGCTGGCCTTGGCTTCCGATGAGAGCGCCTTCACCTTGAGCTTCACCTGGCGGCGCTTCCTGAGCATTTCGGAGAGGTTCTCAAGCGTTTCGCCGAGATTGCCGCCGGTTTCGCGCTGGATGGTCAGCGTGATGACGAAGAAGTTGAACTCGGCGAGGTCGATGCGCTCGGCCGCGCTCCAGAGCACGTCGTCGAAATCGCCGCCCATCTTGAGGCCGTCGGTGATACGCGTGAATTCCTGCGAGACGGGCCCGCCCATCTCCTGGCCGACGATGCGCATCGATTCGGCCGCCGGCAGACCGGCCTTCAAGCCGCGGATCAGCACGTCGATGGCATCGGGGAAGCTGGCAAGAAACTTCTTCTTGCGCCGGCCGATCATGAAGCCGATCGCGAGGTGCGGCATGAACATGCCGAGCACGGCGCCCATGAGCAGCGAGGGCCCCACCGCGAGGCCGGCGAAGTGCCGCACCAGGAGTACGCCGAACGCCGCCGCCACCAGCGTCATCAGCACGTAGACGCCGAGCGAGATGTCCTTGCCGGTGCGCGCCAGCCGCAGGCGGAACTTCGCGGGGTTGGGCAGCACTTGCTTGATCGCCTTGTCGAGTTGGGCGATCGAGCTGTCGGTCTTCCTGAGGCTCACCGCCGCGGCATCGCGGTTGCGCTTGCGTTCGCCCGGCCGCTGCGGCTTGGCGACACGCTCGATGCGCTCCTTCATCTCGCGCTGGCCGCGCGTGAGCATGAACCAGAGCAGCGCGAGGCCCATCACGAGCACGAACCCGCCCACCATCACGAGGTTCAAGGTGGCAGGGTCGACCTCAAGCAGCCATTCCGCCATATCGTCGGTCCTGTCAGATGCAGGCCAGCAGCGCCTTGTCGAGGCCGAAATACTCGGCCTTGTCCGTGAACTTGGGCCGGAGACCGGACGATTTGAATTCGCCGATCAGCATCCCGTTCTTGTCGACGCTGGTGAAGTTGTAGGTGAAGAGGTCCTGCGTGGTAATGACATCACCTTCGCAGCCCACCACTTCGACGATGTGGGTGACGCGCCGGACGCCGTCGCGCATGCGCTGCACCTGGATGATCATGTCGACGGCCGAGGCGATCTGCGTGCGCAGCGCCCCGGTCGGGATGCTGATGCCGGCGAGGCCGACGAGGTTCTCGAGACGCATCAGCGCCTCGCGCGGCTTGTTGGCGTGGATGGTGCCGAGCGAGCCGTCGTGGCCGGTGTTCATCGCCTGCAGCATGTCGACCGCCTCGGCGGAGCGGATTTCGCCGAGGATGATGCGGTCGGGGCGCATACGCAGCGAGTTGCGGACGAGATCGCGGATCGTCACCTCGCCGTGGCCTTCCATGTTGGCCGGGCGGGTCTCGAGCCGGACCACGTGCGGCTGGAGAAGCTGAAGCTCGGCCGCGTCTTCGATCGTCACGATGCGCTCGCCGGGATCGATGAGCTGCGAGAGCGCGTTGAGCAGCGTCGTCTTGCCCGAGCCAGTGCCGCCCGAGATGATGATGTTGAGCCGGCAGCGCGAGGCGACCTTCAGCACCGTCGCCATCTCGGGCGAAAGGTTCTTGGTCGCCATCATCGTGTCGAGCGTGATCTTCCTCTTGGCGAACTTGCGGATCGAGATACTCGGGCCGTCGATCGCGAGCGGGGGGATGATGATGTTGACGCGGCTGCCGTCGGGGAGACGGGCGTCGACCATCGGGCTCGATTCGTCGATGCGCCGGCCGATGCGGGTCACGATGCGGGTGGCGACGTTGAGCACGTGCACGTCGTCGCGGAACTTGACATCGGTGAGCTCGAGCTTGCCCCGGCGCTCGACGTAGACCTGGTTGGCGCCGTTGACCATGATGTCGTTGACGCTCTCGTCGGCGAGCAGCGGCTCGAGCGGACCATAGCCCAACATGTCGTTGAGCATCATGGTCACGAGCTCTTTCTGCTCGCTCATATTGAGGCGGATCTTCTCCTCCGCCAGGATCTCCTGCGCGATGTCGGCGACCTGGCGCTCGAGCTCGCCGCGCGGCAGCTTGGAGGCGGCGCCGACGTCGATGCGCTCGAGCAGCGCCGGCTGCACCTTGGCCTTGGCGGCGAGGACCGTGTCCTGCAGCGAACCGCCGAC
>SBBV01000086.1 GCA_005240015.1 Candidatus Odyssella thessalonicensis
GCGCGCCCACGGCGGCGAAGGTGCCGATGCGGCGAGGAGAGCGAGGCGTGGATGTCACGGGATCAAATCTCCGAATGCGATGTGCGGGGGCCTATGAGGCAATATACGCACGGCAGGGCCCTTCAAACCCGCGCGCGGACGAGACAGGGGGAATATGGCGAAAATCCGGTATCGGGCCAACCGGTTACTGGCTCAAATTCGACGTGATCGGGCCCTGCGCGGGGCGCCGGAATTAGCCGCGCAGCAGCCAGACGCCGACGACGCCGATGACCGCGCCGATGAGACCCATCGTGCGCAGGCGGCTTTCGGGTATCTCCTGCATCTGCGCCATCATGCGGCGCATGCCCTGCGGAAAAAGCGCGTAAAGGCCGCCCTCGATCACCAGGACCAGGGCCAAGGCGGTCAGGAAATCGTCCATCGTCCCCGACGCACGCGCCGGGAGGCGCGTGCTTTCCTTATTTCTCGGCGCGCCGCGGCTCGGTCTGGCCCGGGCGCGGGTTCTTGCAGAGCTGGATCAGGATCTCGGCCGAGGGCATGCCGACGAGGCGCGTGCTGCCGCTGGCCAAGCCGTCACGCACGGTCTGCATGCACTGCCAGAACTCGAAGAAGTCCTTATCCTGGCCGAAGGCCTTGTTGTAGATCTCCTGCGCTTGGCCCTCGCCCTCGCCGCGCAGGATATTGGCCTTCTGCTCGGCCTCGGCGCGGATCACGCGCACCTGCTTGTCGGCATCGGCGCGGATGCGCTGCGATTCCTTGTCGCCCTCGGCGCGGATGCGGATCGCCTCCTGGCGGCGCTGCGTCTCCATGCGCTGCTGCACGGCGTCGGCGTTCTGCTGCGGCAAGTCGATGCGCTTGATGCGCACGTCGATGATCTCGACCCCGAAGCGCTCCATCTCGTCGTGCACGCGCTTGGTGATCTCCTTCATCACCTCGGCGCGCTTGGCGGTGAGCAGCGTCGCGAGGTCGACGCGGCCGAACACCTGCAGCACGTTCGACTTGATCAGCGCGTTGAGCGGCGCGTCGGGCCGGCGCGCCTCGAAATTCTCGATCGAGCGCGCGGTCTGGAAGAACTTCAAGACGTCGGTGATACGGTAGCGCGTGTAGGTGTCGACGACGGTCTGCTTCTGGTCCTTGGTGTTGATTTCGCCGAGGTCGGCCTCGAAATCGAGCACCCGCTTGTCGAAGTAGCTGACGGTCTGGATGAACGGCACCTTGAAGTGCAGCCCGGGCTTGTTCTCGACGCGCACGAAACGGCCGAGCTCGAGCACGATGGCCTGCTCGGCCTCCTGCACGGTGAAAATCGACGAGAGCCCGATGATTCCGAGCAGGACGATGCCGACGCCGGAAGCGATCAGTCTGCGGGACATCACTGCTGCCCTCCGGGACGCGTTTCGCCCGTCTGCGGCGGCCGCGTCGGTGTTGGCGGTCTCAGCGCGTCAAGCGGGAGATAGGGAACGACGCCGCTGTTCTTGTCGAGCAAAACCTTGTCCATCTTCATGAGGAGATCGCGCATGGTCTCGAGGTAGATGCGCTGGCGGGTGATGTCCTTCGCCGTCTTGTATTGCTCGAACACCGAGAGGAAGCGGCGCGATTCGCCCTCGGCGATCGCGATGCGCTCGGCCTTGTAGGCCTCGCCGGCGCGGATGATGCGCTCGGCATTGCCCTCGGCCTGCTGCACCTCCTTGTTGCGGTAGGCCTGGGCCTCGTTGATCAGCTGCTCGCGGTTTGCGCGCGCGGCCTGCACGTCGCGGAACGCGTCCAGCACTTTGGCCGGCGGATCGATCTTCTGCAGCTGCACGCCGGTGATGCGCACGCCGGTGTTGTAGAGGTCGAGGATCTCCTGGATGTGCTTCTTGGCCTCCTCCTCGATCTCGGCGCGGGCCGAGGTGCGGATCACCTCGAAGTCGCGGCGCCCCACGATCTCGCGCAGCGCCGCCTCGGCGGCGTCCTTGACCGTCTGCTCGGGCCGGCGGATCGCGAACACGAAGTTGCGGATTCCGACCGAGGCCTCGCGCAGCTGTCCGCCCTGCGTGATGGCGCGCGGCTCGAAATCGACCTGCCAGAGGATCGTCGCCTGGATGTCGATGATGTTCTCGTCGCCGGTGAGCATCAGGCTCTCTTTCTCGAGCGAGCGCGTCTGCCCGGCGCGACCGCCCGTCGAGAGGAAGCCCACGGCGGTCTGGCGGATCGCCGTCACATTGGGCTTCTGCACCCCGCCGATCGGCGCCGGCCAGTTCCAGTGCAGGCCCTGGCCGGTGAGCGCCGTCATGCGCCCGAACACGGTTTCGACGCCGGCCTCGTTCGGGTTGATGCGGTACCAGCCGGTCATCAGCCAGATGAAAACGGCGATCAGCGCGATGATGGTGATGCCGCGCGGCGAGCCGAAGCCCCCGGGCATCATGCCTTTCATGCGGTCGCCGCCGCGGCGCAGCATGTCCTCGAACTTGGGCGGGCCGCCGCCGAAGGGTCCGCGTCCGCCGGGGCCGCTACCGCCGCCCCATGGCCCGCGCGGCTTTCCGCCGTTGCCGCCACCGCCCGAGCCGCCCCACGGGCCGCCCGAGCCGCTCTGGTCCTTCCATGGCATGATCGATCTTTCCTCGCGGCTCGAATGGGTTGAAATCGCCGCCAGCTACTGAAACGCCGCCGCTTATAGGGTAGGCGTGATAGCGGCGCAATGAAGGCGGCGTACTGGATTCGGCCAGGAAACCCGCCTAAGTGATATCCGATAAACGATATTTGGAACCCGGGGCGCGGTTTTTCAATCATGGCGACTGTATCCGAAGAAGCGGTGCTCGGCGCGCTCCGCAAGGTCATCGACCCGGCGCGCAGGGACAATATCGTCGGCCTCGGCATGGTCAGCGGCCTCGTCATCAAGGGCGGCAACGTCGCCTTCGCGATCGAGGTCGATCCGGCGCGGGGCAAGGCGCTGGAGCCGCTGCGCCAGGAGGCCGAGCGCGCCGTGCAGGCGCTGCCGGGCGTCACCTCGGCCACCGTGGTGCTTACCGCGCACCGCGCCGGACCTGCGTCACAACCGCGCGCCGCGCATCCGCACCCGCAGCAGGCGCCGGCCAAGGCGCCGGCACCCGGCATCCGTGCGATCATCGCCGTCGCGTCGGGGAAAGGCGGCGTCGGCAAGTCGACGACCGCCGCCAACATCGCGCTGGGGCTCGCGGCCGAAGGTGCGAGCGTCGGCCTGCTTGACGCCGACGTCTACGGCCCCTCGATGCCGCGCATGATGGGCGTGCGCGGCAAGCCCGCGACCCATGACGGCAAGACGCTCGAGCCGATGCGCAACTACGGCGTCGCGATCATGTCGATGGGCTTCCTCGTCGACGAGGAGACGCCGATGATCTGGCGCGGCCCGATGGTGATGAGCGCCATCCAGCAGATGCTGCGCGACGTCAACTGGGGCGAGCTCGATGTCCTCGTCGTCGACATGCCGCCCGGCACCGGCGACGCGCAGCTCACACTCGCGCAGCAGGTGCCGCTCGCCGGCGCCATCATCGTCTCGACGCCGCAGGACATCGCCCTGCTCGACGCGCGGAAGGGCTTGAACATGTTCCGCAAGGTCGACGTGCCGGTGCTCGGCATCGTCGAGAACATGAGCTACTTCGCCTGCCCGCATTGCGGCCAGCGCAGCGAGATCTTCGCCCATGGCGGCGCCAGGAAGGAGGCCGAGCGCCTCGGCGTCGAGTTCCTCGGCGAGATCCCGCTCGACATCGCGATCCGCGAGACCTCCGACGGCGGCCAGCCGATCGTCGTCTCGCAGCCGCAGAGCCCGCACGCCCAATCCTACCGCGCGATCGCGCGCCGCCTGCTCGAAAAGCTCGCCCCCGCCGGCGCCCGCCGCGCGCCGCCGAAGATCGTGGTGCAGTAGCGCTTTGGGACCGCGCGCCTCCAGGCGCACCTTCGTTTCCGTCGGCTTCAAAAGCGCGCCCGGAGGCGCGCGGTCCCAAAGCCTTGACCCGGCCCCGCCTCCCCGCCCACTATTGCGGGCAAGGTGCATGTCCCTGCGCCTTCGCGCGGGGGAATGGCGACACCGGGAGGAGTCACGTCATGCTCAAGGTATTCGCGACCGCGGCTGCGGTCGTTGCGTTGTCGGCCGGCTATGCCGGCGCCCAGACCAAGTGGGATATGCCCACGGCCTATCCCGCCACCAATTTCCACACCGAGAACGCCGCTGAGTTCGCCAAGGAGATCGAGACCGCGACCGGCGGCAAGCTCAAGATCCAGATCCACGCCGGCGCGTCCCTCTTCAAGGCGCCCGAGATCAAGCGCGCCGTGCAGGGCAACCAGGCGCAGATCGGCGAGATCCTGCTCGTCAATTTCGAGAACGAGAACGCGCTCTACGGCGCCGACGGCGTGCCGTTCCTCGCCACCAGCTACGCCGATGCGACCAAGCTCTGGAAGGCGCAGAAGCCGATGATCGCGGCGCTGCTCGAGAAGCAGGGCATGGCCGTGCTCTACGCCGTGCCGTGGCCGCCGCAGGGCATCTACTCGAAGAAGCCGCTCAACAGCGCGGCGGACATGAAGGGGCTCAAGTTCCGCTCCTACAGCCCGGCCACCTCGCGCCTCGCCGAGATCGTCGGCGCGCAGCCGGTGACGATCCAGGCGGCCGAGCTGCCGCAGGCGCTGGCGACGGGCGTGGTCGAGTCGTTCATCTCGTCGGGCTCGACCGGATACGATTCCAAGACCTACGAGCACATCAAGAACTGGTACGACACGCAGGCCTGGCTGCCGAAGAACGCGATCATCGTCAACAAGAAGGCGTGGGATGCGCTCGGCAAGGGCGAGCAGGAAGCGGTTTCCAAGGCCGCTGCCGCTGCCGAAACGCGCGGCTGGAAGATCTCGGAGGAGAAGAACGGCTGGTATCTCGACCAGCTGCGCGCCAAGGGCATGACGATCCACAAGCCCTCGGCGCAGCTCACTGCCGATCTCAAGAAGGCGGGTGAGACGCTGCTCGCCGACTGGCTCAAGAAGTCCGGCGCGGACGGCCAGAAGCTCGTCGACTCCTACAAGAAGATGTAATGCGTCGCGCTCTCGACGCGCTCTACGACGCCGCCGGGTATCTGGCGGCGTTTTTCTTGATCGCGACGCTGGTCTGGGTGGGCGTCGGCATCGTCGGGCGGTTCTTCAGCTTCTACGTCCGCGGTACCGATGCCTACGCCGGCTACACGATGGCCGCGTGCGCGTTCCTCGCGCTCGCGCATACCCTCAAGCACAACGAGCACATCCGCGTCGAGCTGGTGCTGCAGAAGGCGGGGCCGCGGGTCCGCCGCGCGCTGCAGCTCTGGTCCTACGGCACCGCCACGTTGCTCGCCGCGCTGTTCGCGTTCTACAGCGTGCGCCTCGCTTGGCAGTCCTACACCTTCGACGACGTTTCGACCGCGCACGACGCGACGCCGCTCTGGATTCCCCAGATCCCGATGGCGGTGGGGACCGTGATCCTGCTCATCGCCTTCGTCGACGAGTTCGTCATCGAGCTGCGCGGGCGCCGCCAGCCCCTCAAGGGCGGCGAAGAAGCGACCCATCACGAGTAGGCGGCGCCCATGGACGTGCTCGTCGCCGCCCTGCTGATCGTCGCTCTCTTCGCGCTGCTCGGCTCGGGCGTGTGGATCGGCCTGGCGTTGGGCGGCGTCGCCTGGATCGGCATGATCCTGTTCTCGACGCGGCCTGCCGGCGACGCGATGGCGGTGACGATCTGGGGCGCCTCGTCGTCGTGGACGCTGACCGCGCTGCCGCTGTTCGTCTGGATGGGCGAGATCCTGTTCCGCACGCGGCTCTCGGAGGACATGTTCAAGGGCCTCTCGCCCTGGCTGCAGTGGCTGCCGGGCCGCCTGCTCCACACCAACATCGTCGGCTGCGCGATCTTCGCCGCGGTCTCGGGCTCCTCGGCCGCCACCTGCGCCACCATCGGCAAGATGACGCTGCCCGAGCTGAAGAAGCGCGGCTATCCCGACGACAAGGTGATCGGGACCCTCGCCGGCGCGGGCACGCTCGGCCTCCTCATCCCGCCCTCGATCATCATGATCGTCTACGGCGTCACCGCCGAGGTTTCGATCGCCAAGCTGTTCATCGCCGGAATCGTCCCCGGGATCGTGCTCTCGCTGCTGTTCATGGGCTACGTCGTGGTCTGGGCGCTGTTCAATCCCGGCAGCGTGCCGCCCGCCGAGCGCGGGCTCTCCGTGATCGACAAGATCGTCGCCTCGCGCCACCTCATTCCGGTGGTGGCGCTGATCC
>SBBV01000164.1 GCA_005240015.1 Candidatus Odyssella thessalonicensis
AGACGCTCGGCAGATTGTCGATGAAGAAGTTGATCCAGTGATCGGGCGAGACGATCACGAGCACGTCGGGCTGGGCGCGCTTCAGCCGCGCGCCCAGCGCCTGATAGGCGGCGCTCAAGCGCTGCTTGTGCATCGGGTCGAGCTTCGGCCAGTCGCGCACGATCAGCGGCGCGTGGCTTGCGGCGAGGACCTCGACGATCTCAGCCACGGGCCGCCTTCGGCGGGGCCGCCTTCTCGCGGGTCTCGGCCGCGGCTGGATCTTTTGCGGGCGCGGTGGCACGGAGGCGGCGGATGAACTCTTCATCCTTCATGCCCGCGGCGGCGAAATAGAAGCGCAGCAGATACGGGTTCACGCGCGGCGCCAGGAACGCGACGTCGTCGGCGAGCAAGGCCTGCTTCACGTCCGCCTTCAATTTGTAGCGGGCGAGGAACTTCGCACGGTCGGCCCGGTATTCCGCCGCATTGGCCTGCACGTCGTAGAACAATTTGCTGAGCCAGTAATCGCGCATAGGGCCATCTTGGCATGTCGCCGCGGCGAGCGCCAAGCCCCGCTCCGCGAAAGTCACGCAATGCGCAAATCGAGGCCTCGCACGCAAACTCAACCTCGTCCTGAGGTGCCCGGCGAACGCCGCTTGGCGTTCGCCGGCGCCTCGAAGCATGGATGCCGCGCGGGGTTTCCGCTCGCGGCCACCGACGCAAACGCCGCGGTCGAGGCGACGGTTCCTGCATCCATCCTTCGAGGCGGCCGCGAAGAGCGGCCGCACCTCAGAATGAGGCTGTATGTGTTTGTGAAACGCGTGCCGGCTCCGCTCATGCTAAACTTCGGGCCATGCCGCGCGCCGAGCTTTCGCATCTCTTCTGCAGCCTGCCGTGGAGCTACGCCGAGATCCACCACGACGGCAAGGTCTTCATGTGCTGTCCGCGCTACAGCGGCCTGCGCGCGATCGGCAACGTGTTCACGAGCACGCCCGATGCGATCTGGAACAGCCGCATGGCGCAGCGCATCCGGCGCGGCATCCTCGATGCGACGTTCAGCCATTGCAGCCATCGCGAGTGCCCCGAGCTCGTCGGGCGTCTGCTCGAGCGCCGCGCCGAGGCCGCGCGCAATCCCGAAATGGGGCCGGTCATCGCCGCTCGAGCCACCCGCCTCGCCAAGGGGCCGGCGACGGTGAAGCTCTGCCACGACGACAGCTGCAACCTCTCCTGCCCCTCCTGCCGCAAGGAGCTGCTCGTCGCCGACCGCGCGCGCCAGGCCAAGCTCGACCGCATGCTCGAGCGCTTCATCCTGCCCTTCCTCGCCGATGCGCGCCTGCTCATCCTCGCCGGCGACGGCGATCCGTTCGCGAGCAAGCATTATCGCGACATCCTCAAGGCGACGCATGAGCGTCTGCCGCAACTCAAGATCGGCCTCCACACCAACGGCGTGCTGTTCGACGCGCGTGCCTGGGCCGACTGCCGGCTCGAAGGCCGCCTCGACCAGGTCGAAGTCTCGATCGACGCGGCCGATCCCTTGACCTACGCGCTGGTGCGCCGCGGCGGCGATTTCAGGCGCCTCCTCGCGAACCTCGCCTTCATGGCCGAGCGGCGGCGCGCGGGGCAGATCCGCCACCTCATGCTCTCTTTCGTCGTGCAGGGCGCCAATTTCCGCGAGATGCCGGCCTTCGTCGCGCTCGGCAAGCGCTTCGGCGTCGACCGCGTGCGCCTCGCGCTGGTGCGCCCCTGGCGCCGCGGCTTCACGACCCGCGCCTACGCGCGGGCGATGATCTGGGACGAAGCGCATCCCGAGTTCGATGCGTTTCTCGCGGTCCTGCGCGATCCGGCGCTCGCCGATCCCATCGTGTGGGCCACCGACGTGGTCCCGTTCATCGAGCGGGCGCGCGGCGCGCCGCTCGACGTCGGCGCGCTCAAGCCGACGCCGATCGAGCGCCTGCGGAACTGGCTCTCGGGCTAGACTGCGCTTTGGCCGGCAGCAACGCGGTTACCGGACCGACACCGATATCCCCGGTGCCGAGCGCATTCCCGTCTGGCATGCCACTTGCTATCCTGCTGCGGTCGGGTGGCCTGCCACACCGGCGGGCCCGTGCGAGGAGGAGGGATTCCCCATGAAGCGCCGCCGTTTCCTGACCGCCGCCGCCGGCGCCACCGCGCTCGGCGTCGCGGCCCCGGCCATCGTTCGCGCGCAGGCCAAGACCTTCAGCTGGAAGATGACGTCTGCCTACGGCAGAGGCGCGCCCTTCTACATGGACGGGCCGGGCAGCGCCACGGACTTCGCCAAGCGCGTCGAGGCGATGTCGGGCGGGCGCATGAAGGTCCAGGTGTTCGGCGCCGGCGAGCTCGTGCCGGCGTTCGAGGGTTTCGACGCCGTGCGCTCGGGCACGGTCGAGATGAACAGCGCCAATGCCTATTTCTGGGCCGGCAAGACCTTCGCCGCGCAGTACTTCACGGCGGTGCCGTTCGGGCTGAACTTCCAGGGCATCAACGCCTGCTCTACGAGGGCGGCGGCATGGCGCTCTGGCGCGAGGTGTATGCGCCGTTCGGACTCGTGCCTTTGCCGGCCGGCAACACCGGCGTGCAGATGACGGGCTGGTTCCGCAAGCCGATCAACGGCCCCGACGACTTCAAGGGCTTGAAGATGCGCATCCCGGGCCTCGCCGGGAAGGTCTACGCCAAGCTCGGCGTCGACGTGAAGGTCCTGCCCGGCGGCGAGATCTTCCCCGCGCTCGAGCGCGGCGTGATCGACGCGGCCGAGTTCGTCGGCCCATTCCAGGACCGCAAGCTCGGTTTGCACAAGGCCGCCAAGTACTACTACACGACCGGCTGGCACGAGACCGCGACGGTGAGCGAGATCATCGTCAACAAGCGCGCGTGGGAGTCGCTGCCGCCGGATCTGCAGGCGATCATCGAGAACGCCGCTGCCGCCTGCCAGGTCGTGAGCGAAGCCTGGTGCCAGAAGACCAATGCCGAGGCGATGGAAGACCTCGTCAAGAACCACGGCGTGATCGCGCAGCCGCTGCCCGATTCGGTGGTGAAGCGCCTGCGGGAGCTGACCAAGGAGGCGCTCGACGAGGCCGTGGCCAAGGACCCGCTGACCAAGAAGGTCCACGAGTCCTACATGTCGTTCAAGGCGATCTACGACAAATGGGCCGGCATGAGCGAGGCCGTCTATCACGCCAAGATCCGCGTGTGATGCGTCCTTCCCGTTCGTCTGCCGCGCCGCGATGAACCGCGAAGCGGTTCCGCCCCAGAGCCCAGGGTTGGCGCAACGCGCCAGCCCTGGGGATCGCGGCCATTTTCCCTTCAACCCTGAAAGGATTGTGCCGATGGCGGCCGCCGCGGGCACAACCCCTTCGGGGTTGGCTCATCCGACCGCGCTCGAACCCAGGGTAGCCGCTTCGCGGCAACCCTGGGCTCTGAGACAGAACCGCTTCGCGGTTCAACGGTTCGCCACGCCGTTGCGATGATGACCCCCCTCGAACGATTCGCCGAGCGGCTCGAGCGCGCGGTCGATCTGATCGGCCGCGCGACGGCGTGGCTCGCGCTCGCGCTCGTGCTGCTGATGGCGGCGAACGTGCTGCTGCGCTACCTGTTCCGCACCGGCTCGGTGTGGTCGCAGGAGCTCGAGTGGCACCTGATGGTGCCGCTCACGCTGTTCGGCATGAGCTACGGCATCTTGAAAGACGGGCATCTCCGCGTCGATCTCTTCTACGTACGTTTCAGCGAAGGGGCGCGCAGCTGGATCGATTTCGCGTCCGCCGTGCTGCTGATGCTCGTGGGGATCGCCGTGCTCTGGCTTTCGCTGGGCTATGTCGAGCAATCCTCGTCGATCGGCGAAGGGTCGCCGGACCCGGGCGGCCTGCCCTACCGCTACGTGCTGAAGGCGATCATCCCCGTGGGCTTCGGCCTGCTCGCGCTGCTCGGCCTCGCGCAGTCGCTGAAGCTCGGCGTGAGGCTGCTCGCCGGTCCGAGGACGTGATGGGCGCCGAGACGCTCGCGATCCTGATGCTCGTCGCGTTCTTCGCGCTGCTGATGCTCGGCATCCCGGTGGGCCTCGTGCTCGCCGTCACCGGCTTCGTGTTCGGCTACATCGGCTTCGGCGCCACGCTGTTCAACCTCTTGCCCTCGCGCATCTACGGCGTGGTCACCAACTACACGCTGCTCGCGATACCGCTGTTCGTGTTCATGGGCGTGATGCTGGAGAAATCGCGCCTCGCCGAGGATCTGATGGAGGTGCTCGGGCT
>SBBV01000102.1 GCA_005240015.1 Candidatus Odyssella thessalonicensis
GCGCCGAGCCGCTCGGCATCGAGATCATCAAAGGCGATCCCGCGCGCGATCTCGATCCCGCCGCGGTGTTCGGCGCGCTGCTGCAATATCCGACCACCACCGGCGCCGTCGAGGACTGCGCCGCGATCGCCCAGTCGCTGCACGAGGCCGGCGCGCTGCTCGTCGTCGCCACCGATTTGCTGGCGCTGACGCTGCTTGCGCCGCCGGGCGCCTGGGGCGCCGACGTGGCGGCGGGCTCGAGCCAGCGCTTCGGCGTGCCGCTCGGCTTCGGCGGCCCGCATGCCGGCTTTTTCGCGACGAAGGATGCCCATAAGCGCTCGATGCCGGGCCGCCTCGTCGGCGTCTCGGTCGATGCACAAGGGCGCACCGCCTATCGCCTCGCGCTGCAGACGCGCGAGCAGCACATCCGCCGCGAGAAGGCGACGAGCAACATCTGCACCGCGCAGGTGCTGCTCGCGATCATCGCGACGCTCTACGCCGTCTGGCACGGCCCCGCCGGGCTCGAGGCGATCGCGCGCCGCACGCACCGCTTCGCCGCGATCCTCGCCGAGGGGCTGAAGCGCCGCGGGCACGCGCTCGCGCACGACAGCTTCTTCGACACGGTCACGGTCCGCGCGCCGGGCAAGGCCGACGGCCTCGTCGCTCACGCGCTCGAGCACGAGATCAACATCCGCCGCATCGACGCCGACACCGTCGCGATCGCCTGCGACGAGGTCACGTCGCGCGATCACGTGGCGGCGCTGCTGCACGTCTTCGGCGCTGGCGACGCATCGCTCGGCGCGAGCCGGAGCGCGCTGCTCGAGGAGATCGAGCGCCTCGACCGCGAGGCGCCCGAGCGCGTCCCCGCCGGGCTTCGCCGGCACGGCGAGTTCCTCACCCACCCGATCTTCAATTCGCATCGCTCGGAAACCGAGATGATGCGCTTCCTGGCGCGGCTCGAGGAGAAGGACGTAGCGCTCGACCGCTCGATGATCCCGCTCGGCTCGTGCACGATGAAGCTCAACTCGGCGGTCGAAATGGAGCCGGTGACCTGGCCCAAATTCGCCGACATCCACCCGTTCGCGCCGGCCGACCAGTGCCGCGGCTACGCGACGATGATCCGCGACCTCGAAGAGCTGCTCGCGCGCATCACCGGCATGGCGGCGGTGACGCTGCAGCCCAATGCCGGCTCGCAGGGCGAGTATGCCGGGCTCCTCGTGATCCGGGCCTGGCACAAGAGCCGCGGCGAGGGCCATCGCAACATCTGCCTCATCCCGAGCAGTGCGCACGGCACCAATCCCGCCAGCGCCAGCATGGCCGGCATGGACGTGGTCGTCGTCGGCTGCGACGCCAATGGCAACGTCGATCTCGTGGATCTCGCCACCAAGGCCGAGGCGCACAAGGACAGGCTCGCGGCGCTCATGGTGACCTATCCCTCGACGCACGGCGTCTACGAGGAGGGCATCGTCGAGATTTCGAAGATCGTCCACGCCGCGGGCGGCCAGGTCTACATGGACGGCGCCAACATGAACGCGCTGGTCGGGCTCGCGCGCCCGGGCGAGTTCGGCCCCGACGTGCTGCACCTGAACCTGCACAAGACCTTCTGCATTCCGCATGGCGGCGGCGGCCCCGGCGTGGGGCCGATCGGCGTGAAGGCGCATCTCGCGCCGTTCCTGCCCGGCCATCCGCTCAAGCCCCAATGCGGCGGCGAGAAGGCGATCGGCCCGGTCTCGGCCGCGCCCTGGGGCAGCCCGCTCATCCTGCCGATCCCGTGGGCGTACATCCGCATGATGGGTGCGCCGGGCCTCAGGCGCGCCACCGAGGTCGCGATCCTGAACGCCAACTACGTGGCTGCGCGGCTCGCGCCGCATTATCCGGTGCTCTATACCGGCAAGAACGGGCGCGTGGCACACGAATGCATCATTGATCTGCGGCCGATGAAGCAATGGGCGTCGGCCGAGGATGTCGCGAAGCGGCTCATGGATTTCGGCTTCCATGCGCCCACCATGTCGTTCCCGGTGGCCGGCACCCTGATGATCGAGCCGACCGAAAGCGAATCGAAGGCCGAGCTCGACCGCTTCTGCGACGCGATGATCAGGATCCGCGAGGAGATGCGCGCGATCGAGGCGGGGCGCTGGCCCAAGGACGACAACCCGCTCGTCAACGCGCCGCACAGCGCGGCGCATCTGCTTGCGGACGAATGGAAGCATCCCTATACCCGCGCCGAGGCCGCGTATCCGCTTCCCTGGGTCAAGGGCGCGAAGTATTGGCCGCCGGTCGGGCGCATCGACAATGTCTACGGCGATCGCAACCTGGTCTGCGCCTGCCCGCCGGTGGAGGCCTACGCGGCGTAACGATCGGGGGACGAGGCATGGCCGGCAGCGAGACGCGATCGTGCGCGGGTAGGCGCTGGCTGGCGGCGTTCGCGGCGCTTGCGGTGCTGGTCGCGGCGCCGGCAGCAGCGCGCGCCGAGGCGGCGCCCAAGAATCCGGAGCTTGCCGCCGCCAAGCGCGCCTACGACGCCGCCGAATATGCCGAGGCGGCGAAGCTTTTGCGCCCGCTCGCCGAGCAGGGCGATCCCGGCGCGCAATTCCTGATGGGCCAGATGTTCTTCTTCGGGCTCGGCGTCGAGCGCGACGACGGTCGGGCCGCCAACTGGTACGCGAGTGCCGCCAAGGCCGGCAATACGGAGGCGATGTATCGCCTGGGCTATCTCCACGCCACCGGCCAGGGCGTGGCCTATGATGCGGTCGCGGCCGAGCGCTTCTGGCTCGCCGCCGCGAACAAGGGCCATCGCGGCGCCATCGTGGCGCTCGCCGATTTCTACCACGAGGGCCTCTACCGCAAGGAAGACGAGGTGCTGGCGCGGCGCTGGCTCAACCGCGCCGCCATGACCGGCGACATCGAATCGATGTACAAGCTCGGCCGCCGCCTGATGACGCCCGAGACGGTGGCGACCGATTTCCGCCGCGCCTATGCTTGGCTCTACATCGCCGCCAATCGCGGCCACACCGCGGCCAAGAGCTTCATCGACAAGAACAAGCGCTTCTTCGCCCCGCACGAGGTGCGGCGCGGCGAAGCCTGGGGCAAGGCCTACATCCAGAAGGGCACGCCCGTCCCCGCGCCGCCGGGCGAGAGCTGAGCGGCGCTCTTTCAGCAGGAAAGTCGTCCAATCATTGGCGTCACCGCCCCCCTTGAGGGGGCGGTCGGAGCCAAGCCCGCGCGAAGCGCGGGCTGCTCCGGGTGGGGGCAACGGCGATTCCTGCTTGTGAGGCGCCGGCCCCCTCAGTCACGCGCGCGAAGGGCGCGCGTGACAGCTCCCCCTCAAGGGGGAGC
>SBBV01000440.1 GCA_005240015.1 Candidatus Odyssella thessalonicensis
GCGGTGAGCACGAAGCCCAGCGCCATCGCCGGGATGAAGCCCACGCCCCAGCGGTTCATCGACAGCACGATGACGTACCCGCCCACCATCGCGAACGCGCCGTGGGCGAGGTTGACGAAGCCCATCAGGCCCATCGTCACCGAGAGGCCCACCGAGACGATGAACAGCACCATGCCGGCGGCGAAACCGCCGAGGAGGATGCTGGCGACGTCAATGCCAAAGATCACGGGGGTGGGCGTCCGCAGCAGGAAACCGGTACGTCAAGGCCGCCGCCCGCGGATGAGCGGAGCGGCGGCCCAGACCTGGCGAAGAGAAAGGCTAAGCGCGCACTACTTGGGCGCGCAAGGCCCGATCTTCAGCTCCTTGCAGGCATCCTTGACGGCGTCGATCTTGCCGATCGTCTTCTGGAAGAGGCGGCCGTCCTTCATCACCACTTCGGAGAGATACTCGTTCATGACGATGTCGCGGGTCGCGGGATCGATCATGATCGGGCCGCGCGGGCTGTTGTGCTTCCAGCCCTTGAGCGCCGCGATCGCCTTCTCGGTGTCGATCTTGCCCTTCAACGTGCGCACGACGTGGACCACCGCGGCCATGCCGTCATAGCCGCCCACGGCCATGAAGTCCGGCACGCTGTCCTTGCCGTAGGCCTGCTTCCACGCGGCGACGAAGCGCTTGTTCTCGGCGTTGTCGAGATCGGCGTGGTAGTGGTGCATGGTGATGAGGCCGACCGCGTCCTTGCCCATCGCCTGCAGCTTGTTGTCCTGCGTGATGTCGCCGGGGCCGATCAGCTTGATGCCGGCCTGGCGCATGCCGAGCGCGCCGTAGGTCTTCACCACGGCCGCGGCGTGGTCGCCGGCCGGAACGAAGACGAAGAACACGTCGGGCTTCTTGTCCTTGGCGCGCTGGAAGAACGGCGTGAAGTCCGGCACCTGCGCCGCGCCGCCCATCGGGATCTCGTCGATGACCTTGCCGCCGGCGGCTTCGAAGGCGCGCTTGAATGAGGCATTCATGTCGCGCCCGGGCGGGAAGTCGGTGTAACCCGACACCGCGGTCTTGGCCTTCAGGATCTTGGCCGTCGCCTCGCCCATCGCATAGCCGGCGTGCCACATGCTGAACGAGAAGCGCACGTAGTTGGGCGAGAGGTTGGTGATGTGCGCGGTTCCGGCATTGGTGATGACCGCGAGCTTCTTGCCGGCGGTCACGATCGGCGCCGACGCGATCGCGTTGGGCGAGTAGATCCAGCCGATCAGGATGTCGACATTGTCCTTGGTGATGAGCTCCTGCACCACGGTGCGCGCGGTGGCGCCGCTCGGATCCTTCACGTCGCGCTTGATCAGCGTGATCTTGTAGGGCTTCACCTGCTCGGCGTTGAGCTTGAGGTAGAGCTCCATCGCGCGCTCGGTCTGCTGGCCGAACTCGGCGCCGATGCCGGTGAACGGCAGCGGCACGCCGACCTTCACCTCCTGGGCCTGGGCCGGCCCGAACGCCAGGCCGATCGCGGCCGACGCCGCGAGAATGCGCTTCAGCATGAAAAACCTCCCTGTGTGCGAGCGGCTTGGCGCGCCCGCCTGACCTTGCCGCAAGATAGTAGGGCGAAAGGCAGAATCGGCGCAAGCAAAGCCCGCCGCGGGCAAGCGTGGAGGCGCGCGCCCGGACAAGTCGAGCGCCCAATTTCAGGCACTTGCGAGAAACTTAGGCACTCTAAGCATTGGCCGCAGCTGTTGCGCTTCAGTCCGGCAGCCCGGCCTTCTTGAGCCCCGACACGAGCCGCTCATAGGCTTTGACGGCGTCGGGAACGTCGGAGGTTATGTTGGTGCGGTACCGGCTGACCGTGATTCCCGGCTGCACGCGGCGGAACTCGTTGAGCGCCGCCTTTGCCTCTTCCATGCGGCCGAGATGCGCAAGAGCGCCGGCCAGGACCGCGTAGTTGTGAGCGTGGTCGCGATTCGCCGCGATGCCCAAGCGAGCCGCTTCTATTGCGAGCGCATCTTCACCGATCGCAATGCGCGCCCGAGCGATGGCGCCATACCACACCGAACGCAATGGATCGCGCGGGCTCAACGCAAAAGCGCGTTCGATCCAGGGGAACGTGTCGCGCGCGCGCCCGAGCCGAATCAGATTCTGGCCGTAGAAAAAATACGCCGGCGCGTGGTTGCGATTGATTGCTATGCACTGCCGCAGCAATTCTTGCGATTTCGCGGTATCCCCTGCCAAGGTATAGAGGAAGGCGAGGCCGTAAAATGCGTCAGCGTTCTTGGGATCGATCGCGACCGCCTTCTCGCCAGCGGCGATGCCGAGCCTGATCGATTCAGCGCGTGACGCGCTCCATCCCGCATAAGTGGCGGCGCGCGCATGCGCGTAGGCCGCGACGCCGTGCGCCTCCGAATTGTTCGGGTCGAGTGCCAGGGCTCTGGCGACGAAGCCGAGGGCGGCATCGTTCGTCGCTTTGGTCTGCGGCTTCGTCCAGAGTTCGGCCCAGGCACGCAGCGCGTAGTCCTCAGCCTCGAGGTTGCCGGACCAGCCGCGGGCGGCCTGCCGGCTCACCGCCTCCTTGAGCTCGAGATTGAGCGCACGCGCGACCCGTCCCGTCACCTCGTTCTGGAACGTGTACATGTCGCCGGCGGCCTTCTCGTAGCGCTCGGACCAAACCTGCTGGCCCGTTTCGCCGTCGATGAGCAGCACGTTGACTTGCATGCCGGTTCCGGCCTTGCGCAGATTGCCCTGCAGCAGGTAGCGCACCCGTAGTTCGCGTGCGATGCGCTTGGCGTCTCCTTGTTGTCCTTTATAGGTCGCGGCCGTGCCGCTCGAGATCACGAAGCTGCCCGAGATGCGCGAGAGATCGGACGTCAGATCCTCGGTGAGCGCATCGGCAAGGTAGTCCTGTTCCTTGTCGCCGCTGAGGTTGGCGAACGGGAGCACCGCGATCGAAAGGCGCGGCGTGCCCAAACTTGGCGGACGGTCGGCGCCCATCGATGTGAAGATGGGGAGCGCGAACCATACGGCCACGAGCACCGCGAGTACCGAGAGAGCGACCGCGCCCATCGCGGCGACGCGTCGAGGCGGCGCGTTTGCCCGCGCTGGCGGCGGCACGCTCGTGCCCTCGGCGGCGAAGCGGTAGACGCGGATCGGGCGCGCGATGTTCTTGACCGACTGCTGCCCGCAATCCTCGAACTTGAACGCGAGCTTGTCGCGCACCTGCTCGTAGGCCGCGCGCGAGATGCAGATGCCGCCGGGCTCCGCCAGCTGCTCGAGCCGCGCCGCGATGTTGACGCCGTCGCCGAACACGTCGCCGCTCTCGACGATGATGTCGCCGACGTTGATGCCCATGCGGAGCTCGATGCGCTTCTCGGGCGGTACGCTGGCATTGCGCGCCCGAAGGTCTTCTTGAATCTCGACCGCGCACTGCACGGCCGCGACCACGCTCGGAAACTCGATCAGGATGCCGTCGCCGGTCGTCTTGACGATACGGCCATGGTGCTGCGCGAGCTTGGGATCGATCGCCTCGGCGCGATGCGCCTTGAGCGCCGCCAGCGTGCCGACCTCGTCTGCGCCCATGAGCCGGCTGTAGCCGGCCACGTCGCCGGCGAGAATGGCAGCAAGCCTGCGTTGGACGGGTTCGGCCCCCATGCTTTCCCCGGCAGCCCACGTCCCAAGATCGCGCCTTTATACCAGGGGCGCGGGGCCTCGTATATCAGCGCGCGCCGGTGCGCGCGAACTCTTCCCAGGACAGCTTGCCGTCGCCGTTGGCGTCGGCGGCGCGGAAGATGGCGCGTGCCCGCGGGTGCGCCCACCAGCTCCCGCGGATCGGGCCGCCGGCGACCGCCGCGGCGAGGCTGGGGAC